>CAMZLT010000091.1 GCA_947311745.1 uncultured Flavobacteriaceae bacterium
AGAGATGCTGCTAGATTTACTGTTGTTGTAGTTTTTCCTACACCACCTTTTTGATTTGCTATTGCTATTATTTTACCCATTTAGTTGTTTTCGTTTTTAGGAAATGTAAAAGTACTTATTTTTTTTATTTTGCTAGATTTAAAAATATAAAATTATTTATTTATTCTTTTTAGAACGAATCATTGCTTCTAGCATATCCCACATTTCTTGCGGAATATCCTCTAACATACTAAATTGCCCAGCTCCTTTTAACCATTCTGCTCCATCTATTGTAATCACTTCACCATTTACATATGCAGAAAAATCGGACATTAAATATGCTGCTAGATTTGCTAATTCTTGATGCTCTCCTACTCTACCAACAGGTACTCTTTTAGTCATATCAAACTTATCTTTTAAATTACCTGGTAATAATCTATCCCAAGCTCCTTTTGTAGGAAAAGGTCCTGGTGCAATTGCATTAAAACGAATTCCGTATTTTGCCCATTCAACTGCTAAAGATCTAGTTAATGCTAAAACACCTGCTTTAGCCGTAGCACTAGGCACAACATAAGCCGAACCTGTCCAAGCATAAGTCGTAACGATATTTAAAACTGTTGCTTTTTCTTGTTTTGTATCAATCCAATGCTTACCAAAAGCTAAAGTACAGTTTTTAGTTCCTTTTAAAACAATATCTATGATTGTATCAAAAGCATTTGCCGACAAACGCTCTGTTGGACTAATAAAATTTCCTGCTGCATTATTTAATAAACCATCTACTTTACCAAAAGCTTTTAAGGTTTCTGTTAAAACATTTTCTACTTGTTTGTAATCTCTAACATCGCATTGCACAGGTAAAACTATTCCGTTTGTAGCAGCTTCTAACTCTATTTTTACTTTTTGTAATTTTTCTATATTTCTAGAAGTTATCACTACTTTAGCACCTAATTCTAAAAAATATTTGGTCATTGCTTTTCCTAGCCCACTTCCACCACCAGTAACAACAATAACTTGATTGTCAAGACTTCCGTCTTTAAGCATTGGTTTTGTATAATTCATCTTTTTTTATTTTGGGTAAAAATACGGGTTTTTATTTTTATTATTGTTAATTATTCTACAAATTATTCACAATAATAATCTGTTGATAACTTCTAAATTCAAGTTTAAAACAAAATATCTTTTTTAGTAAATTAGCGGTTTATGAAGATGCCTCAATATAAGCAATTCTGATACAATATTTAAACTACTAATCACACGTATAACAGATAAAAAGAAACTCTAACAATGGCAAAAGAAACTAAATATACCGAGGATAATATACGTTCATTAGACTGGAAAGAGCATATACGAATGCGTCCTGGAATGTATATTGGTAAACTTGGTGATGGTACTGCTCCAGATGACGGAATTTACATTTTAATCAAAGAAGTTTTAGATAATTGTATTGATGAATTTGTAATGGGTGCAGGAAAAACCATTGAAATTACTCTACGTGAAAAATCGGTTACTATACGTGATTACGGACGAGGAATTCCGCTTGGAAAAGTAGTAGATGTAGTTTCTAAAATGAATACAGGAGGAAAATACGACTCCAAAGCCTTTAAAAAATCCGTTGGTTTAAATGGTGTTGGTACAAAAGCCGTTAATGCACTTTCTTCTGCATTTAAAGTACAATCCATCAGAGATGGAAAAACAAAAATTGCCGAATTTTCTAAAGGTGAGTTATTAATAGAATCCGATATAGAAACTTCGTCTTTGCGACGTGGTACAAAAGTTACTTTTATTGCTGATGACGAAATTTTTCATAACTATAAATTCCGTAATGAATACATTATAAAAATGATTCAGAATTATGTGTATTTAAACACAGGTTTGACAATCGTTTTTAATGGCGAAAAATATTTTTCAAAAAATGGTTTAAAGGATTTATTAGAAAATAACATACCTGAAGAATCGCAACTTTTCCCAATTGTACATTTAAAAGAAGAGGACATTGAAATCGCTTTAACCTATAGTAAAGCACAATATTCTGAAGAATATTATTCGTTTGTAAACGGACAACACACTACACAAGGAGGAACGCATCTTAACGCTTTTAAAGAAGCTATTGTTAAAACAATTAGAGATTTTTTTGGTAAAAATTATGACACTTCAGATATTAGAAAATCTATTGTCGCAGCCATTAGTATTAAAGTGATGGAGCCCGTTTTTGAAAGTCAAACTAAAACCAAACTTGGTTCTACCGAAATGGGAGGTGATTTACCAACAGTTCGTACTTTTATTCATGATTTTATCAAACATCGCTTTGATAATTTTTTGCATAAAAATCCTGATATTACCGAGAAAATTCAAAAGAAAATTCTACAAGCCGAAAAAGAACGAAAAGAATTATCAGGTATTCGTAAATTAGCACGTGATCGTGCAAAAAAAGCAAGTCTGCACAATAAAAAATTACGAGATTGTAGGATTCATCTTAACGATATGAAAAAAGAGAATCGCTTAGATACTTCTATTTTTATCACCGAAGGAGATTCTGCCAGTGGTTCAATAACAAAATCTAGAAATGTAAACACACAAGCTGTTTTTAGTTTAAAAGGAAAACCATTAAACTCGTATGGATTAACAAAAAAAATAGTCTATGAAAACGAAGAATTTAATCTGCTTCAAGCAGCACTAAATATTGAAGATAGTATAGAGGATTTGCGATACAACAATATCATTATTGCAACCGATGCCGATGTTGACGGAATGCACATACGTTTACTATTAATTACGTTCTTTTTACAATTTTTTCCTGAAGTAATAAAAGAAGGGCATCTATATATTTTAGAAACGCCATTATTTAGAGTTCGCGATAAACAAAAAACACATTATTGCTATTCTGAAACAGAAAAACAACAAGCAATTAATTCTTTAAGAGGAAAGCCTGAAATAACACGTTTTAAAGGACTTGGAGAAATTTCACCAAACGAATTTAAGCATTTTATTGGTAAAGAAATGCGATTAGCACCTGTAATGCTAGATAAAGATAAACCAATTCCTGAAATGTTAGAATTTTATATGGGAAAAAACACACCTAACCGTCAAAAATTTATCATTGAAAATTTAAAAGTAGAACTGGATTTAATAGAAGAATAAATCAAAAATTAATTATATTAAGGAGTTTAACAAAACAATGCAAAAAGAAAACGACAATATAAACGAACAAGAAAATAACAACCAAGAAACCATAACCAAAGTTACAGGAATGTATCGTGAATGGTTTCTAGATTATGCCAGTTATGTAATTTTAGAACGTGCTGTACCTGCAATTGACGATGGTTTTAAGCCTGTTCAAAGACGTATTATGCAATCTATGAAAGATCTAGACGATGGGCGGTATAATAAAGTTGCTAATTTAGTTGGACATACTATGCAATATCATCCACATGGCGATGCAAGTATAACCGATGCCATGGTGCAATTAGGTCAGAAAGAATTACTAATCGATATGCAGGGAAACTGGGGAAATGTACTAACTGGCGATCGTGCTGCTGCTGCAAGATATATTGAAGCTCGTTTATCTAAATTTGCATTAGAAGTCGTTTTTAATCCTAAAACTACCGAATGGCAATTATCGTATGATGGTAGACGAAAAGAACCTGTTGATTTACCCGTAAAATTTCCGTTATTACTTGCTCAAGGCACAGAAGGAATTGCTGTTGGACTTTCCACAAAAATATTACCACACAATTTTAATGAGTTGATAGATGCTTCCATTAAATATCTAAAAGGAAAAAGTTTTCGTATTTATCCAGATTTTTTAACAGGGGGAATTGCCGATATTTCAAATTATAATGACGGAAAAAGAGGTGGAAAAGTTCGTGTTAGAGCAAAAGTTGAACAATTTGATAAAAAAACACTGATTATAAAAGAGTTACCTTTCGGAAATACGACTGGTTCTTTGATAAATTCAATTATTAAAGCCAACGAAAAAGGGAAAATAAAAATCAAAAAAATTGAAGACAATACAGCTGCTGAAGTAGAAATATTGATCCATTTACCAGCAGGAGTTTCTCCTGATAAAACTATAGATGCTTTATATTCGTTTACAAATTGCGAAGTATCCATATCGCCATTATCCTGTATTATAGAAAATAACAAACCAATATTTATTGGTGTTACCGAAATGCTCAAACTATCTACCGATCATACGGTTGATTTAATAAAGCAAGAGTTAGAAATTCAATTAAACGAATTACAAGAGAAATGGCATTTTGCCTCTTTGGAACGTATTTTTATAGAAAATAGAATTTATCGTGATATTGAGGAGGAAGTAACTTGGGAAGGTGTTATTAAAGCAATTGATAAAGGTTTAAAGCCACATATCAAGCACTTGAAACGCACCATAACAGAAGAGGATATTACCAGACTTACCGAAATTAGAATAAAAAAAATATCTAAATTTGATATAGACAAGGCAAAACAGCATATCGAAGCCTTAGAAGGACAAATTGAAGAAGTGAAAAATCACTTAAACAACCTAATTGATTTTGTAATTGATTATTTTAAAAATTTAAAGACAAAATACGGAAAAGGAAAAGAGAGAAAAACCGAATTGCGTACTTTTGAGGATATCATAGCTTCTAAAGTTGTACTGAGAAATGCAAAATTATATGTAAACCGAAAAGATGGTTTTATAGGTACTGGTCTTAGAAAAGACGAATTTGTAAGCAACTGTTCGGATATTGACGATATAATTGTATTTAGATCTGATGGGAAAATGATGGTTACAAAAGTAGGTAGTAAAACTTTCGTAGGTAAGGATATTATTCACGTTGCAGTATTTAAAAAAAGTGATAAACGTACTATCTACAACATGATTTATCGCGATGGAAAATCCAATACTTCATACATGAAACGCTTTTTTGTAAGTGGTGTTTCACGTGATAAGGAATACGATTTAACAGCAGGAAACCCTAATTCAAAAGTTTGGTATTTTACAGCAAACCCTAATGGAGAAGCTGAAATTGTAACGGTTTTTTTACGTGCAGTTGGAAGCATAAAAAAATTAAAATGGGATATAAATTTTGCCGATTTAGCAATTAAAGGAAGAAGCAGTAGAGGAAATACCGTTTCTAAATATGCTATCCGAAAAATTGAATTAAAAGAAAAGGGAAAATCTACTTTAAAACCTCGTAAAATATGGTTTGATGATACTGTAATGCGTTTAAATGTAGATAATCGTGGTGAATTACTAGGAGAATTTACTCCTGAAGATAGACTGTTAATAATCACTCAAAAAGGAAATACAAAAACTATCGTTCCGAATTTATCGTTGCATTTTGATAATGATATGATTGTTTTAGAAAAATGGAAACCAAATAAACCAATTTCGGCAATTCATTTTGAAGGTGAAAAACAACGATATTACGTTAAGCGATTTATTATTGAAAACCCTAATAAAGAGGAAATTATTATTAGTAACCATCCTAAATCCTTTTTAGTAATTGTTAGTACGGATTACAGACCAATGGCAGAAATTGTTTATTCTAAAAGAAGCTTAGAGAATCAAAACATTAATTTTGAAGAATTTATTAGTATAAAAGGTATAACAGCAATAGGAAATCAGTTAACTTCCGAAAAAATAAAACAAGTAAATTTATTAGAACCACTTCCGTTTGAAGAACCTAAAATTGAGGAAATAGAAGTAACCGACGAAAAAATAATCTCTAAAGAACAAAAGGATGATGGTCAAATTTCATTATTCGAATCATAAAATAAATAATCACATGAAAAATAAACAATTACTCATCTTATTAATCATAGGCGTTATTACAACTATCCTAGGAAGTTATTTAAAAATAATGGACTATAACTATGCTACGCTACTCTTACCTATTGGTTTAGTAGTAGAATCAACTGCGATATTGCTTTTCGCTCTGCGTTCAATTAAAGATAAAAACAGTAAAAACAATGCGTAAAAAATCAATTATAATCGGAGGATTATTCCTTACAATAATCTTTTTCATAAATGCAACACTCATGAAAAATGAACCTATAAAAATTGGAGATACAATTCCTAATTTTACTTTAAAAGATCAAAATGGAACTGATTTTTCAATAAATGATTATATTGGAAAATCTGTGCTAGTAATTTACTTTTATCCAAAAGACGACACACCTGGTTGCACAAAAGAAGCGTGTTCGTTTAGAGATAGTTTTCAAGACTTTACCGATTTAAACACTAAAGTAATTGGTATTAGCAGCGATTCTGTTGCATCGCATAAAAAATTTGCCGAGAAATATCGTTTACCATTTACCTTACTAGCAGACACAAAAAAAGAAATCCGAAAAGCATTTGGTGTACCAAAATTTAGCGGTTTTATTCCTGGTCGTGTAACCTATATTATTGATAAAAATGGGAAAGTCGTCTTTATTTTTAACAGC
>CAMZLT010000092.1 GCA_947311745.1 uncultured Flavobacteriaceae bacterium
AATTCATGATGTAGTGATTCTTTAGTATATTCTTTTACAAAATCGGTAAATAAATACACACCAAAACCTAAAGCAATTACAATAATAGATTTTACTTTATCGTGAAATTTATTGTTAAAAGATACTACTAATAGTTTCCCTAACAAATAACCAATTCCTATAGAAAATGCTAATTCGAGTACTAAAACAAGTAAAAATGACAAATCAATTGTACTGTCTGTGATAAATGCTTTTGCAATAGAGAAAGAAATTGCAAAAGAAATAATTACCAACACATCGGTTACTACTGTAACTCCCATTGCCGTTTTAGTAAACGGACCATTTGCTCGCATTTCGTTAATTACAGCAATCGCAGAAGATGGCGAACGTGCAACAAAAATAGTTCCGAAAAGAATCGCAACTGCAATTTTATGTTTGGAAGGCATTCCTGCCATAAATGGAATGTAATTAGACGCAAAATAAACCACAAAACTAGTAAGAATAAATGTTGAAAATAATTGACCAATAGTCATCCATTTTATCGTTTTCATTCTACTACGCAATTCACTTAAATAAAGCTCTGAACCTGCCGAAAATGCAATAATAGATAAAGCCAACTGGTTTAAAAAATTTAGTTGTCCAACCTCTCTAACAGTAATGAAGTTCAAAAAAGATGAACCTCCAACGATACCAGTTATTATTAATCCTGTTATGATAGGAAAATTTACTTTTTGAAAGAATTTAGAAATCCTTTCTGCTGCAATAGCAACAATTAAAAAGCCTATTAAGTAAGTTATGAGTATTTTATAATCCAATTGTTTGCTGTTTTTAATTTGGCTAAAGATAAAATATTTTTTTTACTATCCTAATGAACATCTAATAAAGATGTAAAATCATTTCACTATTTTATTTTAGCCATAAAATAATTTTTAATTAATCTATAAAAATATAATTTTATACAACAGATAATGCTACTATTAATAATAATGCCACTATATTTGTCAAAGAAAAAATATATTGTTTGTAGATATTTTAAATTGTTAAATAATTAGTTATGATAGAATTAGCAAGTGTAATCATATTCGGGATATTAGCACAATGGTTTGCTTGGCGTTTTAAGATCCCAGCAATTTTACCTTTACTATTAATTGGATTATTAATTGGTCCAATATCTACATTATATACTGGAGATGGTTCCAAATGGTTAGAACCAATTTGGAATGGCACAAAAGGGTTATTCCCTGGTGAAAGCTTATTTTACTTTGTATCCTTATCAATAAGTATTATTTTATTTGAAGGTGGTTTAACCCTAAAATTAAACGAAGTTAAAAATGTTAGTTCTGTAATTTCTAAACTAATAACACTTGGTTCTTTGATTACATTTTTAGGAGCTGCAATAGCTGTTTTTTATATTTACGAATTATCATGGGAAATTTCTTTCTTATTCTCGGCTTTAATCATTGTTACTGGTCCAACAGTAATTACACCTATTTTACGAAATATTCCGTTAAAAAGAGATATTTCGGCAATTTTAAAATGGGAAGGAATTCTAATCGATCCAATTGGAGCACTAGTTGCCGTTTTAGTTTTTGAATTTATTAGTGTTGAAGAAGGACATGCCTTCACCAAAACTGCATTAATGGAGTTTGGTAAAATTGTGTTATTTGGCTCTACTTTTGGTTTTACTTTTGCACATGCTATGGTGTTTATAATCAAACGTAAACTTGTTCCGCATTATCTATTAAATGCCTTTTCACTTGCTATGGTGCTTGGCGTTTTTGTACTATCTGATGCATTTGCTCATGAATCAGGATTATTAGCTGTAGTAGTTATGGGAATGGTTATTGGTAATATAGGTTTACCAAACTTAAAAGATTTACTCTATTTTAAAGAAACATTAAGCGTTTTATTAATATCCATTTTATTCATTTTACTATCTGCAAATATTAATATATCCGATTTATTAGCAATTTACAATTGGAATACAGTATTCTTATTTTTAGCCGTAGTTTTTTTAATAAGACCAATTGGTGTATTTTTAAGCACTTACAAATCAAAATTAAAGACCAATGAAAAACTATTCATTAGTTGGGTTGGTCCTAGAGGTATCGTCGCTGCAGGTATTGCTTCTCTTTTTGGATTAAAACTAGTAAATCTTGGTATTGAAAATGCGGAATTAATTACTCCTTTAGTATTTATGATTGTTTTAGGAACCGTAATGCTAAATGCAACAACTGCAAGAATTATTGCTAAATTATTAGGCGTCTTTTTAAAAAAATCAAATGGTGTTTTAATTATTGGTGCTGGCGAATTTTCAAGAATTATTGCCAAATATTTAAGCGATAATAATAGACATGTTGTGCTTGTTGATGCAAATCTAGAAAATATTGAAAAAGCAAAAAAACTTGGTTTAGAGGCAATTCAAGAAGACGTTTTTTCCGACGAATTAGAAAACAATATAGAACTAACCGATATTGGTTACCTTATGGCTTTAACCGCAAATGCAAAAGTAAACAACCACTGTATTACAAAATTTCAAGAACAATTTGGCGAACATGGTAGCTTTAGATTAATCACTTCTGAAGAACGAAACGATATAAATCTAAAACCAAACGAAGGTTTATTTTCACATACCGATGATTTTGTTAAACTTGCCGAAATTATACGAAAAGATCCAACGATTCACGAAATTGAAATAAAATCTAAAGAACATTACGACTCCTTAATAAAAGAAGTATCCAAAAACGACAATATTGTTACGCTATTTATAAAATTAAAAAATGGCGATTTAAAAATTATTCCGTCAAATGGATCGGAAATCGGTGAAATTGAAAAAGGAAATAAACTAATTTACATTGGCGAAAAATTACAATAAGTAATTTAAAAAAATAAATAAAAACATGAATAAACTAAAAACAACCAATATACTACTCTTAATAATTGCATTGCCAATTATCTTTATTGTCTTGCAAAAATTAGCGTTTATATTTGTACCTCTATCCTTTTCGATGTTTATAGCTCTTTTATTTTTACCACTAATGAGATGGCTTAAAAAAAAGAAAGTAAACCGTTTTTTTAGATTATCCATTGTTAGTATATCAATTGTGTTATTTTTTATTTTAGGCTTAGAAATTGCAAAATTAGCAAGTAA
>CAMZLT010000093.1 GCA_947311745.1 uncultured Flavobacteriaceae bacterium
ATGGATGATACCAATTTTTTTTTTTTTTGCATAAAATACCTGTACGATAGACTTTATCAACGGTTTGTATATGAGGTATTGGATGTTTTGAAACACATAACTTTCAATTTACTATACTGTTTATTTATAATCATAAACAATAAATATAAAAACTAGCCGCTCAATAACTTGCATACATTATTAGTCTACGTAATTATTTGATTAGTAATTCTATTGTTTCGTTCGGTAATCGTTAGTTAATAATAAATTTATACTCTCTATTCATTTGCGATCAAAGCAAAGGTATTATCCTAAAACAAATCCTAAGCAGCCTTGTAATCGCTGTTAATTTTCTTTTTGAATATGGTAAAGAAATGTTGGGTTTCTGTTGGTGTTTTTGATGCTAACGAAAAATGTTGGAATTTGTTTTAAGGTATCATTTTCTTTTAATTCGCTTACTTTTTCTCTTTTTTTGATTAGTCATCTTTCCAATTTATAAATTTACTTTTGGTAAAACTTTTTAAACCTGTTATTTGTAAATCCTGTTCTGTTTTTTACTATTTTCGATATCTGCTATTTCTTTTTTTTAAAATAATTGCCAAAGGTGGTATTAATATCCCGCTGTCTATGGAACAGCGGGATAAATGTTAAATAGAAAATCAGTCCTTTACGCAACGCACGCTGTAGGCGTAAGTTTTATTGTTGTTGATTCGAGATACTCGTGTGTTGTTATTGCGCAGGTACCGTTCCCACGCGTTTGTTCCATTCTCAGTGGAAGACAATAAGTTAGGTGTAGCTGCCTATACCGCTAAAAGAACCATTCGATCTCCGATAACCTGCCGGTAGAATTCTAAGGCCGGAAGTTCCGAAGTTGGCATTCTGGTCAAGATTGCCGTTTGGCCACAATGGCTCATTGCCTGCCATTTTGGAGCCTTCATCAGTGCCTCTCCATCCTATACCATCGGCTTCTGTCTGTGTCATACCTAATTGTATTTCTATGGTTTTCCATTCATCATCGGTAGGCAAGTGCCAGCCAGTGGGGCATATTCCCTGTGTGCTTGCGGTGGTAACATATTGCATCATTTCGCTCCATTGATACAAACCGCCGTAAGTATCACAATTGCTTGTATTGTTGCCGTAGCAGTATTTTTCGATAGTCCCATTATCGGTTTGGTTGTTGCTGCCGTTTACTATGGTGCCTATATTGAGGTTTTCTGCCATCCAGCATTGGTTGCCTATTTGCACGGTGGTGTAGCTTTTCCCGTCACGGGAATCGATAAGGGTATCGCCACAGGCGAAAGTCTTGCCAAGGCACTGTGACCAAACAGTCCCGTCATAGTATCTCATGCAATTGGTTTCTTTATCAAATACCATTAATCCTGCAGCGGGGTTGATTACGGCACTCACATTAACCACACGCGGGAGTAAAAGGCCCTTGTCGGTGCTTTTTACATCGAGCATTGCAGAGGCGTCAGGGTTGCTGCCATCGGTATTGATAGCTACTTGTGCTGTTAGTAGATTGCTTGCAATCATTATTACGATTGCTACTAGAATTAATTTTACTTTTTTAATAGTTGCAAAATTTAAAATGGTAATATTCATGTTTTTACTATTTTTATTGGTTCGATTTTTGTTTGTCTTAATGTGGGTTAACGCTTTTATATCCGCAGTTTCATCAAATCGATAATTGTCGTGATATAAATCTATAGTAAACTTAGGTTAATTATTTTGCATTTACAAGCAAATTTGATAATTTTTATATTTTTTCCTAAAAATGAGCATTGTCAATAATGACATATAGTTTAGATTTGTTGTATGAATACTTTTACGTATTCATGGTAAAATAAAAAATAAAATTAAACTATCTTTGTAAGCAACAAAGTATTCCAATTATGAAAAAACGTATTTTAGTATTATTTTTAGGTATTAGCATTAATTTAATTGCACAACAAGGCGGAATGTGGCTGCCATCACAGCTAGAAGGGGCGAGAGAGCAAGAAATGAAAAAATTAGGTTCAAACCTATCTGCGGCAATGATTTATGCAATAGATAAACCAAGTTTAAAAGATGCAATTGTGCATTTTAACGGTGGTTGTACTGCTGAAGTAATTTCTAAAAAAGGACTTCTATTAACTAATCATCATTGTGGTTACGGAGCAATTCAAAGTCATTCTACAACCGAACACGATTATTTACAAGATGGTTTTTGGGCATATAAGCAAAAAGAGGAATTAGCAAATCCTAATATGTACGTAACATTTATAAAACGAATTGATGATGTTACCACACAAGTTTTAAACGGAACTTCCGATGAGAATGCACCAAAAATTAACAAGAATATTATTTCGGAAAACATTAAAAAAATTGTAGAAAAAACTAAAAAAGAAACTTGGCAAAAAGCAAAAATAAAACCCTTTTATAAAGGAAATCAATATTTTCTGTTTATAACGGAAACTTATGAGGATATTCGTTTGGTTGGAGCTCCTCCGTCGTCAATTGGTAAATTTGGAGCTGATACGGATAACTGGATGTGGCCAAGGCATTCTGGAGATTTTTCACTGTTTAGAATTTATGCCGATAAAAATAATCGTCCAGCTAAATACAATAAAAAGAATAAACCATACAAACCAGTACATTATTTACCAGTTTCAACAGATGGTGTAGCAGAAAATGACTTTACACTTGTTTTTGGATTTCCTGGTAGAACAAATGAGTATTTACCTGCAGTTGCATTAGATCAAATTGTGTATAAGCTAAATCCTGCAAAAATAGCTATTCGAGATAAGGCATTAAAAATTGTGGATAAACACATGCGTAGTAATAAAGAAATTAAAATAAAATACGCTTCAAAATTTGCAAGTATTGCCAATTATTGGAAAAAATGGATTGGCGAAAATCAAGGTATAAAAAAATCAAAAGCAATAGCAAAAAAACAAGATTTAGAGAATATATTTGCGAAAAAAGTAGCTGGAACTTCTGCCGAAAAATTACTTCCAAAATTTAAAATATTGTACCAAGAAATTGAGGAAGTTGCTCTTGCTCGTGATATTTGGATTGAAACTGTTTATCGAAATGTAGAACTGTTAAATACAGCATTTAGATTATATCAATTAGAGCGTTCTGCACAAAAAGGAGCAGATGATTTTACTAAGCAACGCGATAAATTACTAAAGCAATTAAAGGGATTTTATAAAAATTACGATGCTAATGTAGATAAAGAAGTTTTTACCGAATTGGTTGCTTTATATTTCAAAACCAATCCTAAAAAATATACACCAAAGGCTATAATTAATACAAATGTAGCAAAATTAACCGAAAAAATTTATAGCAAATCGGCTTTGACTAGTTATGATAAAATGGAAAAATTATTACAAGGTGATATGCAAAATGTTTTGGATAAATTAGCAAAAGATGTTGCTTACCCTTTCGGGAAGGAAGTGTCTAAAATTTTCTACGAATCTATAAATCCTGATTATTTTGTGATACAAGATAAAATAGCAAATACGCAAAAAAAATATATGAAAGCATTGATGGAGCAATTTCCAAAGGAACGTTTTTTTCCTGATGCAAACAGTACGCTTCGTGTAACTTTTGGTCAAGTAAAAGGTTATGAACCTAAAGATGCTGTTTATTATCGTCCTGTTTCTCATTTAAAAGGAATTGTTGAGAAATACATTCCAAATGATTACGAATTTGATGTGTCGCAAAAATTACTCGATTTATACAAAACAAAAGATTTTGGATCGTATGGCGAAAACGGAAAATTACCTGTAAATTTCTTAGGTACAAACCATACTACTGGAGGAAATTCTGGTTCTCCTGTAATCGATGCAAACGGAAATTTGATCGGTTTAAATTTCGATAGAGTTTGGGAAGGAACGATGAGTGATTTAAATTATGATGCCGAAATTTGCCGAAACATTATGGTAGATATCCGCTATATTTTATTTGTAATAGATAAATATGCAGAGGCAAAACGCCTAATTAAAGAAATGGATTTGGTGCAACCGAAGACTGGTGATTAGTTGTGAGTTATGAATTGTGAGTTATGAGTTATGAATTATGAGTTATGAGTTATGAGTTATGAGTTATGGTTGTGAATTATGAGTGAAAAATGAATAATTGATAATAAATACTGCCTACTGAATACTGCCATCTAAGCACTGCAAACTAATAAAATGTTCAAAACTTGTTAATCTTTTTAAAAATAAATGTGTAAATAAGCTAATATAACTTGTAAATTTGTTTTTTAAAAGCAAACTATGAGCGTAGAGAAAAATCAAGAAATTGTAAAGAATGTTTTCACTTTATTTTTAGAAAAAAATA
>CAMZLT010000094.1 GCA_947311745.1 uncultured Flavobacteriaceae bacterium
AGTTATCCTTTTATTAAGTGTAATAGTATTAGGCTCTTGTACGCAATCACAAAAAATAGCTTATGTAAATACCGAAAAATTAATTCAAGATTACCAAGGTACAAAAGATGCAGAGGTTGCATTAAAGAAAAAACAAGACGATGCACAAAAACAAATGCAAAGTTTAGGACAAGCATTTGATGCAAAAATCAAAAAAATGTCACAAAGAGAACAACGTAAAAATTACGAAAGTTTAATGAAAGAGCAACAACAATTACAACAATTAAACCAACAAATTCAATACCAATTACAAGCAGAAAGCCAAAAAAGTATCGAAAAAGTATCTAAAGAAGTAAACGATTTTGTTAAAGAATATGCTAAAACTAACAAATACAATTTTATTTTAGGTACAGTTAATGTAAACGGAGCTGTAATGTATGGTGATGAAAACGCAGATGTTACTTATGATGTATTAAAAGCTTTAAATAACAAATATGCAAACAAATCATCTGACGATAAAAAAGCAGATGATAAAAAAGTAGAAGGAGAAAAAAAAGAAGATACAAAAGAAACTAAAAAATCGGAAACTCCTAAAGAAGTAAAAACAGAAGCTAAAAAATAACTATTTTTAATTAAATTTTTATAGCAAAACAAACCCGCAACTTTTAAAAGCTGTGGGTTTTTTAAAAATATTTTTTTGAAAGCACGAAATACAGCCTTACTATTAGCAACTATAACTGCAATAATTTATGGTATTAGTTTTACCGTAGCAAAAGATGTAATGCCTAAATATGTAAAACCTTACGGTTTTATATTGTTACGTGTTTCTGGTGCTGCAATTTTATTTTGGATAAGTAGTTTGTTTATAAAAAAAGCAAAAATACCTCTTACAGATTTAAGTAAAATAGGAATTGCATCTGTATTTGGAGTTGCATTAAATATGCTTACTTTTTTTAAAGGATTAAGTATGACAACACCAATAAGTGGAGCAGTTATTATGGTAACCACACCAATTTTGGTGCTTACCTTTTCTAGTTTCTTGATAAAGGAAAAAGCAAATTTTATAAGAATTTTAGGAATCCTTATCGGAATGGTTGGTGCAATTATTTTAATATCTTTTGGTAAAAAAATTAACGGAGGAAATAACGAAATTCTAGGTAATTTACTAGTTTTTATAAATGCAGCATCTTATGCTTTGTATTTGATTTTAATAAAAAATCTAACAAAAAAATACCACGCAATTCATTTAGCAAAATGGCTATATACCTTTGGTCTTTTATTGGTTTTACCGTTTTCATACACACAAGTTTTAGAAATAGAAATAAATTTCTTGCCACAAATAATATGGTATAAAATTTTCTTTATCGTGTTTTTTACAACTTTTATTACCTATCTTTTTAATTTGATAGCAATTACCAAACTAAAACCAACAACAGTAAGTATTTTTATCTACTTGCAACCTGTTTTTGCAACTATTTATGCACTTTTTACAAAAAGTGATTCCTTAAATACTACCAAAATCTTTGCAAGTTTGCTTATATTTGTAGGAGTATATTTAGTAACAAAACCTAATATCAATAAAACTAAACAAATATGATTAAATCCATGACTGGCTTCGGTAAATCCGAATGTACAATTAATCAAAAAAAAATAACGATTGAAATACGAACTTTAAATTCTAAAAATTTAGATTTAAATGTACGAATTTCGGCTCCTTTTAAAGATAAAGAATTGGAAATTAGAAAAATGCTATCCAATTCTTTAAAAAGAGGAAAAGTGAGTTTTGTACTACATGTAGAAAATACAGGAGTTGAAAATTTGAATGTAATTAATACAACTATTGTACAAAATTATATGCAACAACTAAAACAAATCACGACAATTTCTGATGAAAAAGCAATGGAACTTGCTGTGAATTTGCCAAACACACTCCAAGCTAACGAAACCGATTTAGACGAAAAAGAATGGAACGAAGTTTCAGATGAAATTAAACATAGTCTTGTGCGAATTAATAATTTTAGAAAAGATGAAGGTGAAATTTTAAAAAATGATTTTATAAAACGAATTCAAACTTTGCAACAATTAACCAAAAATAATGCACAATTTGAAACAGATAGATTGCAAGCAGTTCGAGATAGAATTTTAAAATCTTTAAACGATTTAAAACAAGAAATAGATCAAAATCGCTTTGAACAAGAATTAATTTACTATTTAGAAAAACTAGATATTACCGAAGAAAAAATACGATTAGACAATCATTTGAACTATTTTTTAAAAGAATTAAAATCCGCTGAATCTAACGGAAAAAAATTAGGATTTATTACTCAAGAAATAGGTAGAGAGATCAATACTATGGGATCTAAAGCAAACTATGCACCAATGCAACAAAATGTAGTATTGATGAAAGATGAGTTGGAAAAAATAAAAGAACAGCTATTAAATGTATTGTAATGAAAAAAGGAAAATTAATCGTTTTTTCAGCACCAAGTGGTTCTGGTAAAACAACTATTGTACAGTATTTATTAGCACAGAAAGACTTAAATTTAGCTTTTTCAATATCCGCAACATCTCGAGAAAAAAGAGGTGCAGAAATAGATGGACAGGATTATTATTTTATTTCAGCAAAAAAGTTTAAAAAATTAATAGAAAAAGAAAAATTTATCGAACACGAAGAGGTTTATGTAAATAATTTTTATGGAACACTAAAAAAAGAAGTAAAACGCTTACGAAAAGAAGGTAAAAATGTAATTTTTGATATTGATGTTGTTGGAGGTTTAAATATAAAAAAGCAATTTCCTAAAAAAACACTTGCAATTTTTGTACAACCACCAAGCATTCGAGAAATGGAACGAAGATTGCGAAATAGAAAAACAGATTCTGAAGAGAAAATTACAGAACGTGTAGCAAAAGCAACTAAAGAAATGCAATTTTCAAGAGAATTTGATATTATTTTAATAAATGATGATTTAGAAAAAGCAAAACAAGAAGCATATAATTTAGTAAAAACGTTTATCACAAAATAGATGAAAAAAGTTGGCTTATTTTTCGGTACATTTAATCCAATTCATATCGGACATTTAATCTTAGCAAATCATCTTGTAGAATATTCCGATTTACATGAAGTTTGGTTTGTTGTAACGCCACACAATCCACACAAACAAAAAAAAACCTTACTTAATGACAACCATCGCTATCAAATGGTAGAGATTGCGATAGAAGACTATCCTAAATTAAAAGCATCTAAAATTGAATTTGGATTGCCGCAACCAAATTACACTGTAATTACCATGGTACACCTTAGAGAAAAATATCCAAATTACCAATTTTCCTTACTAATGGGTGAAGATAATATCCAATCTTTTCATAAGTGGAAAAACTACGAAAGTATTATTGAAAACCATGACATATACGTATATCCACGAAAATTTTCTAATAAAGAAAAAAAAGCAAAAATAACAGAAAGGTATTCCGAAAAAATTCATAACTTAGATGCCCCAATTATGGAAGTCTCCTCCACATTTATTAGAAAAGCGATAAAAGAGAAAAAGAATATCAAACCCTTGTTAGAAAATAAGGTGTATATATATTTAGATGAAATGAACTTTTATAAGTAACATAAATAGATGAAATTAAATTGGCATAGCTTTTGTAAAATACATACTAATTAACAAAATAAAACCTAACTGATGAATAAAATTATATACATACTTTTTATATCTATAAACCTATTTTCTCAAGAAAGTTTGGTGAATTATGATGTTAAAAATGTTAATATTAATACTAAATATTCGGAATTTGGCACATCATATTACACTAAAAATCAAATAGTTTATTCCGCATTAAACAAAAGAGGGAATTTAGATTTATATGTAGCTAATGAAACTTCCGATGGATTAGCTAATTCAAAAGTGTTTGCAAAAGAATTAAATTCATATTCTAACGAATCTAATGTAACTTTTACAAAAAATAAAAAAGTAATTTACTTTACTAGAAGTATTTATGGGCAAAAAAACACGCTTAAAAAAAGTAAAAAAGCAAAAATAGGTATTTTTAGATCTACATTGCAAAAAGACGAAACTTGGTCTGAGCCAAAATCGCTTCCATTCAATAGTAGCCATTACGATGTAGCACATCCTACTTTAAGTAAAGATGATAAAATGCTATTTTTTACTTCAAATATGCCAAGAACTTTAGGGGATAATGACATTTTTGTAGTAGATATTATTGACGGAATTTTTTATTCCAAACCTAGAAATTTAGGTAAAAATGTAAATACTCCAAAAAAAGAAATGTTTCCGTATGTAGCCACAGATGGTTTTTTATATTTTGCATCGAACGACTATAAAGAAGGTTTCGGTGGTTTGGATATTTATTATGTAAAAGTAAACGGAACAAAAGTTTCTAAAAAAGTGCATTTAGAAGCTCCAATAAATTCAAAATACGATGATTTTTGCTACATTTTTAATCCAAACAAACGAACAGGATTTTTATCCTCAAACCGACAAAACGGAAAAGGAGCAGATGATATTTATTTTGTAAAAGAAAAGAATAAACAAGAATCTGAATTTGTCGAAGAGTCTTATCAATTTATAGAAAAAAAAGAATGTAAACAATTTGTAACAGGTACAGTTTATAAAAAAGGAACAACAAATGTAGTTTCAGGAGCAACAATAATTTTAAAAGATCAAAATAATAAAAAAATAAAAGAAAAAGTATTAAAATCAAATGCTAGATATCGTTTTTATTTAGATTGTAATAAAAAGTATTCTATTAGTGCAAAGAGAGATGATTTTAAAATGAATACTATTTCAGTTATTACAGATAATTTAGGTGAAAAACGAGTTGCAGATATTTATTTAACAATGAAAAGCGAAGTAATTGTTTACGAAACTGTAACAGGTAAAATCATGTTTGATATAAATAACAATCGTTTATTACCCGAGGATATGTATAAGTTGGATAAAGCCATTATTATGCTTAGACATAATGCTAAGGCAAAAATATACATAGAATCCCATACCGATAGTAGAGGTGATGATGATTTTAATATGGAACTAACAAAAAAACGAGTTGAACGAATTCGAAATTTTATATTAAATAGTGATATAAAGGACGAACGAATAATTGTAAAAGCTTATGGAGAAACAAAACCGTTAAATAAATGCACCAATAAAGTAAAATGCACCAATAAAGAATATTTAAAAAATAGAAGAACAATTTATCAAGTAAAATAAACTAACAATACTAAGAGAATGAAAAAAAAATTATTAATTATACTATTAAGTGTACTTGGTTTAAATGCTCAAGAGGATTTAAAAAATTACGACGTTAAAGGAATTTATGTAAATAGCCGAAAATCAGATTTTGGTACAACTTTTTATGAAAATGATCAAGTAGTCTTTTCCTCACAGGCTGGTAAATTATTAAATTTATATATTGGTAATATTGAAAATAAAAATATAAATAAAACTCGCCTTTTTTCAAAGTCTAGTATTAAAAATACAAACGAATCTAATGTTGCTTTTACCAATGATTTAAAAACCATTTATTTCTCACGAAGTACTTACGGAAAAGAATTTAAAGGAGAAATCGTTAAAGTGAGCCGAATTAAAATTTTTAAAGCTACCATAGACAGTAAAGGCAATTGGATTAACGAACAACCAATGCCTTTTAATAGTGAAAAATACGACGTTGCACACCCAACACTAAACAAAGAAAACACAAAATTATATTTCACATCTAATATGCCAGGAACTTTTGGTGATAACGATATTTTTGTAGTAGATATTAACCCTGATGGCACGTATTCAGAACCTAAAAATTTAGGACCAAATGTCAATACTTCCGCTAAAGAAATGTTTCCATTTATATCAGGTGATAACTTGTTGTATTTTTCCTCAACAGGTCATAAAAACAATTTAGGTGGCTTAGATGTGTATCGTGTAAAACTAAGCGGTCAAGGAGTTTCAAAAGCAATACATTTAAATAAACCAATTAACAGTAAAGCGGATGATTTTTCGTACATTTACAATAACAAATCAAAAATAGGTTTCTTTTCTTCAGACAGAAGTGGTGGTATGGGAATGGATGACATATATATATTTACTGAAAAAGAACCTAAAGAAGAACCAAAAAAAGTGGTAAAAAAAACCACACCTTGTTCTCAAAAAATAACAGGGAAAGTTTTTATAAATGCTACTAAAAAAATAATTCCGTTAGCAGAAATCGTATTAACAGATGATAAAGGTAAAACAATTAAGATTAATAAATCTAAAGGAGACGGAAGCTATGATTTTATAAACTTAAAATGCAACAATACCTATTTTTTAGAAGCCAAAAAAGAGGGATTTAGTCCTTTTTCAAAAATGATTAAAACACCAAATAAAACATCGAATAATACTGTACCGTTATATTTAGTGAAAAACAGCAGTACCAATCCAAAACTAACCAATATACGAATTGGTAAAGTTAATTTTAATTATAATGAATCTAAAATTTTAAATAGATATGCTTACGAATTAGATTTAGCAATAAAAATACTTAAAAAAAACCCCAACTTAATGATTGAATTCGAATCGCATACCGATAGTAGAGCTAAAGATGAATTTAATATGCAATTAACCGAAGAAAGAATTGAAGCAATTAAAGAGTATATGGGTTTTAGAGGTATTCAAATAAATCGAATAAAAGGAACTGCTTATGGTGAAACAAAACCGCTTAACAAATGTGTGAACGATTCCGATTGTACAGAAGAAGAATACTTAATAAATAGACGAACTACTTTTGTAATTAAAGAAAAAAAATAAATAAAACAATAAAATAAATTCCCTCATAAAAAATATAAAAATGAAAAAAATAATTCTTTATCTACTGTTTATTTTTATAAGTTTTGGATATGCACAACAGCAAACAGAACGATTTATAATTAAGAACTTAAAAATAAACAATCCATATCAAAATTTTGGTACTTCCTATAAAGGTTTAAACCGTATTATTTACTCTTCACAAGATAGCAAAAATTCATTGCTTGATTTGTACGAAGGAACCATAGCTAGAGATGGAGAAATAATTAATGTGAAAAAAATAAAGGGATTAAATACTAAATCTAATGAATCCAATATTATCTTTACCAAAGATGGTAAAACCGTATATTTTACTAGAAGTTTATATGGTAAACAAAATACACTTAAAACAGGACAAGATAAGCTAGCAACTATTGCTATTTTTAAAGCAAGTGTATCTGGAAATGGAAAATGGTCAAATATCACTCCATTACCTTTTAACGGAAATTACGATGTTGGACACCCTACTTTAAATTACGACGAAAGCAAACTATACTTTACCTCAAATATGCCAGGATCATTTGGTGAAACGGATATTTTTGTAGTAGATATACACAAAGATGGTACATTTGGAATGCCAAAAAATATGGGGCCAAAGGTAAACTCAAAGCATAAAGAAATGTTTCCGAATATAGATAAAAATAACGTGCTATTTTATTCATCTAATAGAACAGACGAGAGCTATGGAGGTTTAGATATTTTTGCAGTAAAAATATATGAAAATGGCGATGTTTCCGAAAGATTACACTTAGAACCTCCAATTAATAGTATTGCAGATGATTTTAGTTATATCTTTGACGATGTAAAAAAACAAGGATATTTTTCTTCCAATAGAATACGTGGTGTAGGTAGTGATGATATTTATTTCTTTACCGAAACAAGACCATTATTATTTGATTGCTACCAAGAAATAACAGGAACTGTAACCGATTTGCAATACAATAAACCAATGGCTAATACTGAAGTTGTTTTAAACGATGCAAACGGAATTTTAATTGAAAAAGCAACTACTAAAAAAGATGGAAAATTCTCGTTTAAAGATGCCGTTTGTGATACACCATATCAGTTATTAGCAAAAAAAAGACATTATTCCGAAGTTTTAAAAAATTTCACTACAAGACCAAAACACGACGGACAAACCTTAATGAATATAGAACTATCGGATAGTTTTATTGTAAAACGCAGAGGAAAACGAATGCTAAATATCGATGTAATAAATTTTGATTACAATAGTGCTGCAATTAGACCAGATGCAGCAAACCAATTAGACAGAGTAATAAACACCATGAATCGGTATCCGAAAATGGTAATCGAACTAGGTACACATACCGATTCGCGAGGTAGAAATTTATACAATTTGGTTTTATCCAATAAAAGAGCAAAATCTGTGATTGAATACATTATAGAACATGGTGTTTCATCTGATAGAATTTCTGGTAGAGGTTATGGTGAAAAACGATTATTAAATCATTGTAAAGATGGTGTAAAATGTACTGAAAAAGAACATGAGGTAAATCGTAGAAGTGAATTTGTAATTATTAAAATGTAAATTAGCACTTTTTTAACCATTAAATTGTTTTAAAAATAATATTTTTGCCTTGTGTCTAAAAAAAATAAATTACGACAAAAGCTAGTCGATAAATATCGTTTAGTAATACTAAACGAAAGCACTTTAGAAGAACGATTATCTTTTAAAATTAATCGCTTAAACGTTTACGTTTTAAGCGGTTTGTTTGCTATTGTTGTGATTTTGCTTACAACGCTATTAATAGCTTTTTCACCTTTAAAAGAATACATTCCTGGCTATTCTTCTACAAAACTTAAAAAAACAGCAATTAAATTGGAAGAAGAAGTTTCTTTATACAAAAAGAAATTAAATGAAAACGAAATATATATTCAAAATATAAAAAATATCCTTTCTGGAAATATAAAAACAACAGACTTTAAAACAGATTCTTTAAAAAGTACTATTTCTTTAGAAGGTATTAACGTTCATGCTACTCCAGAGGAAACCGAATTTAGAGAAAAAATAGAAGAAAAAGATAAATATTCTATTTTTGAGAAAGCAACCAAAAAAACCGAAATCCTATTTTTTGCTCCTCTAAAAGGAAAAGTAACACAAAATTTTAGTTCTAAAGATAAACATTTAGCAGTAGATATTGCAGTGCCAAAAGACACACCAGTAAAAGCAATTGCCGACGCTACTGTTGTATTTGCAGGATTTACAGTAAATACAGGATATGTTATTATTTTAGAACACAAGCAAGGATATTTATCGGTTTATAAACATAATCAAGACTTATTTAAAGAACAGGGTGAACTGGTTAAATCAGGCGAAGTCATCGCAACAGCAGGTAATACAGGGCATCTAACCAGCGGAACACATTTACATTTTGAACTTTGGAGCGATGGCTATCAAATTGATCCAACAAAATTTATCGAGTTTGAATAAATAAGTTGATTGTGTATATTTTAGTGAAATAGTAGAGGAATCAGCTTTTAAATAATTTACAACCACAATACCCCAAACCAGTGATTAAAAAAATAGTAGCCAAATTATACGCAAAAAAAATTGCAAAAGACATCCAAAAATGGGCAAACAATCCTATTGAAACACAAGAAAAAGTCTTTCAAAATTTAATACAAGACGCTTCAAATACTACGTTTGCTAAAGACCATAATTTTAAACAAATTAAAACGTACTCCGATTTTAAAAAAAATGTTCCTGTACGAGATTACGAAGCCCTAAAGCCATATATCGAACAAATTAAACAAGGTAAAGAAAACATACTTTGGCAAGGAAAACCCATATATTTTGCAAAAACATCAGGTACAACCTCTGGTGCTAAATACATTCCGATTACCAAAGAATCTATGCCATTTCATATACACGCAGCAAAACAAGCATTACTTTTGTATATACATAAAACAGGAAATGTCGATTTTGTAAACGGAAAAATGATTTTTTTACAAGGTAGTCCAGTTTTAGGAAAACATAATGATATAAAAACTGGTAGATTAAGCGGAATTGTGGCACACTTTGTACCTAAATATTTACAAAAAAATCGAATGCCTAGTTGGGAGACCAACTGTATTGAAGACTGGGAAACTAAAGTAAATGCCATTGTATCCGAAACCTACGACCAAAATATGACGCTAATAAGCGGAATTCCGTCTTGGGTACAAATGTATTTTGAAAAATTAATCGAAAAATCTAATAAAAAAGTAGGCGAACTTTTTCCTAATTTTAACCTTTTCGTTTACGGAGGCGTTAATTACGAACCATATCGTGCAAAAATGGAGAACCTTATCGGAAGAAAGGTCGATTCCATTGAGCTTTTTCCTGCAAGTGAAGGTTTTTTTGCCTTTCAAGACATGCAAAATGAAAAAGGAATGCTATTATTATTAAACAGTGGTATTTTTTACGAATTTATTCCAGCTGACAAATTTTACAGTGAAAATCCAACAAGAATAACTGTAAAAGACGTAAAAATCGGTGTAAATTATGTGTTAATAATTTCTACAAACGCAGGACTTTGGGCTTATAATATTGGCGATACCGTTCAATTTACTTCATTAAAACCATACCGTGTAATTGTTTCGGGAAGGATTAAACATTTTATTTCGGCTTTTGGCGAACACGTAATTGCAAAAGAAGTAGAAACGGCATTAGAACAAGCAGTAAAAAATACCGATGTTCAAATAAACGAATTTACCGTTGCACCACAAATTAATCCAAAAAACGGATTGCCATATCACGAATGGTTTATAGAGTTTGAAAATGAACCAAGAAATATAGTAGATTTTGCAAAAAAAATAGATACTTATTTGGTACAGCAAAACAGTTATTACCAAGATTTAATCGATGGTAAAGTACTCCAAACATTAAAAATATCTAAAGTAAAAGAAAATGGTTTTCAAAATTATATGAAATCCATAGGGAAACTTGGTGGACAAAATAAATTACCAAGACTCGCAAACGATAGAAAAATAGCAGATAAATTAGAAATTTTTTAAATTTTATTATGAAACTTTATATCGTTCCAACACCAATAGGAAATTTAGAAGATATTACTTTACGAGCAATACGAATTCTTAAAGAAGTAGATATAATTTTAGCCGAAGACACACGTACTTCTGGTAAATTATTAAAACATTTTTCTATTGAAACTGCTATGCAAAGCCATCATATGCATAACGAACACAAAACCGTAAAAGGCATCGTAAATCGTATTAAAAATGGAGAAACTATTGCTTTAATTAGCGATGCAGGAACACCTGCAATATCCGATCCTGGTTTTTTGTTAACACGTGCTTGTGTCAAGGAAAATATAGAAATTGAATGCCTGCCAGGAGCAACTGCCTTTGTTCCTGCATTGGTAAATAGTGGTTTGCCAAATGATAAATTTGTATTTGAAGGCTTTTTACCTCCAAAAAAGGGAAGGCAAACCAGATTAAAACTCTTAGCTGAAGAAACTAGAACAATGATTTTTTATGTTTCACCACATAAATTAGTAAAAACCTTAACCCAATTTTCGGAGTATTTTGGAGCAGAACGTCAAGTTTCTGTTTCA
>CAMZLT010000095.1 GCA_947311745.1 uncultured Flavobacteriaceae bacterium
AAAGGAGTGCGAAAAGTAGATTTCTTTATGTTTAGATTGCAAAAATTATTCGCCTAAAGACAAAAACTCCACAAGTTTTGAGACTGTTCCTGTTAATTATATAAATTTATGCGGATACTTCACAAAGTCAAATTATCTGCTATAATCCGAATTAGTCATAAATTTTCTATTACAAACCTAAATTACCTGATATAATTGAGAATGATCAGAATTGGGTTACAATTATTTCACTAAAAAACCTCAGCACTTTTCAATTAGCACACTCATTTTTATTTATTTTTTAAAATGTCTATGAACCATTTCGTTAGATTTTTATTAGTATTTTGATTATTAATTAAAATTTATGAATTTTTTTGGTTAAACCTATATGATGTATGCCAAATTTTCGTTTTAAAATAATGTTTATTTTTCATACACCCATAAAAAAATAGGGTTTAAACTTTAAATATTAAATATTTTAATATATTTGCCCTTATTTTTTAATAGTAAAACTAAAAAACATATTAAAATGGCTACTATCCGATTTCATGCACTAAAAGAAACCTTTAATCGAAAACCTGTAAAATTTAAAGAAAAAGGGAAACATTCTGAAAATTTCGGAAAAAATGTATTCAATTTTAATGCAATGCGTCAATCAATGACTAAAGAGGCATTTAATTCCGTGCAAGATGCTATTTTATACGGAACAAAAATTGACAGAAAAGTTGCTGATCAAGTTGCTAGTGCAATGAAAGATTGGGCATTAAATAAAGGAGCAACACATTATACACATTGGTTTCAGCCTTTAACAGGTACAACAGCTGAAAAACACGATGCTTTTTTTGAACCAATCGAAAATGGAAATGCTATTGAAAAATTTGGAGGAGGACAATTAGTGCAACAAGAACCTGATGCATCGTCATTTCCTAATGGTGGTATTAGAAATACTTTTGAAGCAAGAGGATATACTGCTTGGGATCCAACGTCACCTGCTTTTATTTATGGTACAACGCTCTGTATTCCTACTATTTTTGTATCCTATACTGGTGAAGCTTTAGATTATAAAACACCTCTTTTAAAAGCATTACACAAGGTAGATGCTGCTGCAACAGCTGTTTGTAAATACTTTGATAAAAATGTAAAAAAAGTAATTTCTACTTTAGGTTGGGAACAAGAATACTTTTTAATAGATGATGCTTTTGCTAAATCTCGTCCTGATATTACTTTAACAGGAAGAACTTTAGTTGGTCATTCACCAGCAAAAGGACAACAGTTAGACGATCATTATTTTGGATCTATTTCGGATAGAGTTTTAAATTATATGCGTGATTTAGAAACCGAATGTATGTATTTAGGAATTCCTGTAAAAACAAGACATAACGAAGTTGCACCAAATCAATTTGAATTAGCACCAGTTTTTGAAGAAACAAATCTTGCTGTTGATCACAATTCGCTTTTAATGGATGTGATGGCAAAAATTGCAAATCGCCATCATTTTAAAATTTTATTACATGAAAAACCATTCGCAGGAATTAATGGTTCTGGCAAGCATAATAATTGGAGTTTGGCTACTAATACAGGAATTAATCTACTTAGTCCAGGAAAAACGCCAATGAGTAATTTACAATTTTTAACCTTTTTTATTAACACCATTAAAGCAGTTCATGATAATGAAGAGTTATTACGTTCAGGAATTGCAAGTGCAAGTAATGACCATAGATTAGGTGCAAATGAAGCTCCTCCTGCAATAATATCAGTGTTTATAGGCGAACAATTAACCAAGGTTTTACAAGAATTAAAAACCGTTACCAAAGGAAAACTTTCCCCTGAAGAAAAAACAGATTTAAAATTAAATGTAGTGGGTAAAATACCAGACGTAATGTTAGATAATACAGACCGAAATCGTACATCGCCATTTGCTTTTACAGGAAATAAATTTGAATTTAGAGCTGTTGGTTCTACACAAAATTGTGCCAATCCAATGACTATTTTAAATACTATTGTTGCTAAGCAATTACAAGAATTTAAAATAGAAGTGGATGCTTTAATCGCAGAAAAAAAGCTTAAAAAAGACGAGGCTATTTTTAATATATTACGAGAATATATTAAAAAATCAGAACGTATTTTATTTGAAGGAAATGGTTACTCACAAGAGTGGGAAAAGGAAGCAAAAAAACGTAAGTTAAGTAATAATAAAACAACTCCTGAAGCTTTAAAAGCTAAAATTTCTAAAAAATCTATTGCTTTATTCGAAGAAATGGAAATCATGACCAAAGTAGAGTCTGAAGCAAGATACGAAATAGAAATTGAAGAATACACTATGCGAATCCAAATAGAAGGACGTGTTTTGGGTGATTTAGCAAGAAACCATATTGTTCCTACTGCCATAAAATACCAAACAGCTTTAATTAAAAATGCACAAGGATTAAAAGATATTTTTGGTAAAGAGTTTAAAGATATTGCAAAAGAACAATTAGCATTAATTAAAGATATTTCAAAGCATATAACTGCTATAAAATCTAAAACCAAGGCAATGATTGAAGCTCGTAAAAAAGCTAATAAAATTGAAAACGTTACCAAACAAGCCGAAGCATATTGTAATAAAGTAAAACCGTTTTTTGATGAAATACGATACCATTGTGATAAATTAGAAGTTATGATTGATGATGAACTTTGGCCTTTATCAAAATACAGAGAAATGTTATTTACTAGATAATTTTACAACATTCCGACTTAGGTCGGAATGTTTTGATGTTTACAATTAGTTTAATTTCAAAAGATGTTTGCTAAATTTTAGTTTTTTTTTCTAAAACACGTTTTAATTTTTCTTTTTCTTCTGCACAAAGATGATCGTGCTTTATCGATTTTATATTTGCTTTAAATAGTTTAGTCATTAAATTATTTTGTTCAGAATATAAATGGCATTTTTCACATAAAAAATTATGAATAGAGAGGCGAATTTTATCAAAAGTTGTTGCTTCACAATATTGATTTTTATCGCAAATTTGTGTAGCTTCTTTGCAGTTTATTATTATTTTATTACTCATTTTATTACTTTTTAAACCAATTTTTTTCCATACAACTTCGTAATTGATGTCTTGCTCTATGTATTATCACCCATAAATTAGACGAACTAATTTCTAATTCCTTACAGATTTCTTCTGTTTCAAAATTACGAACCGTTCTTAATAAAAAAACCATTTGTTGTTTTTTTGGTAAATTCTTAATACAGTATTCTAATACTGTTTTTAGCTATTCGTTTTCTATCTCTTTTTCGCCAAGATTTCCCCAATCAGACGGTGCTCGTTCTTCAATCCATTTACCAGAATTTTCACCATCTTCGTAAAAATTCATTCTAACTTCGGCTTGTCCTTTTTTAGAATTACTTTTACGATATTGATCAATTATTTTTCTTTTTAAAATAGAAATCAACCAAGTACGTTCAGAAGCTTCGCCTTTAAAATTTTCCATAGCTTTTAAACTTGCTAAAAACGTATCTTGTACTAAATCCTTTGCTAAATCATGGTCATTTATACGTGAAATAGTATAATTAAACAGATAATCTGAATAATTATCTACCCATTTTTTAGGATCTAAAGTATGCTTCTTTATAGTAGACATAAAATTGTATTAGTCTGTAAAGTTACATTTTTTTTGGATATGGAATTTTTAATATCATAGGTTTTCGATATAAAAAGTTATAAAAAAAACATTTTATATCTCATACATGGTATACTTACTTGCCAAAATGAAACAAAGCATCACCCATATTTATAATAGGAAAATTATTTACAGCAAGTATATAGCCATCGTTTTTACATACAATTTTATAATTTGTTTCGCCATAAGTATCCATTATAAAACCTAATGTTTGTCCTTTTTTTACAAAATCGCCATTAGTAATGACACTACTAAAAATTCCTGCAATTTTTGCACGAATCCATTTTCTGTTATGTATTTTAATAGATTTATTTGCTTTAGGAATAGTTACTCTATCTGAAATCATTTTAAAATGTTTTAGAATATTTAAAGTACCATAAATTCCTTTTTCTGTGGCGTTTTCGTCTAATCGTAACGATTCACCACCTTCAAAAATTAAAATAGGAATATGGTATTTATTACAAGCATTTCTAAAAGATTTAGGAATCAATTTAGAAGCAAACATATAAGGAGCATTAAAAATGGTTGCTAGACTTTCTGCTTTTGTGTCGTTTGGTGTATATCGTATTTGCGGAAAGTTATTTCGTTGTGCTCCTCCTGTATGGAAATCAATTCCAAAATCTACATTTTTAGCAATTTCTTTCATTAAATAGTATGCCATTCTACTAGCTAACGAACCATTTTTTGAACCAGGAAAACTTCTGTTTACATCCTTTCCATGCATATCTCTTGATAAATCTAAAAATCCGAAAATATTTAAAAGAGGTACAACAATTACACATCCTCGCATTATTTTATAGGATTTATCAATTAACATTCGTCTAATAAGTTCTACACTATTTACTTCATCGCCATGTAAACCTCCTTGCAACAAAACAGTTGGTCCTAATTTTTCACCATTAAAAATATAAACAGGAATTTCAATAAGCGTTCCTGTTGGTAATCTATCTACAGGAATTTTAATTAATTTGTTTTCGCCTAAAGCAATTTTGTGCCCTCGTATCTCTACAAGTTTATTTTTAAAATTATTTTGAAACATATTCTTTTTCTATAAATTTAATAATTTTTTCAGCTACGTTTACATTAGTATAATATTCCATTCCTTGAAAACCTGGTGTTGAATTTACTTCGATAAGTAGCGAACCTCGTTTAGAACGAATTAAATCTACACCACAAACAGGTAAATCTAAATATTTAGATGCTCTAAGTACAATTTCTTCTTCTTTATGTGTTAGTTGTACCCGTTGGCCACTTCCACCACGATGGATATTAGATCTAAAATCATCTTTAGAACCAATACGTTTCATACAAGCAACAATGGTATCACCTGTAACAATTGCACGAATATCCTCACCGTTTGATTCTTTTACAAATTCTTGTAACATAATGCTAGTATCCATACTAATAAAGGTATCAATAATAGATTTTGCAGATTTATTAGATTCTGCTAAAATTACTCCTAATCCATGAGTGCCTTCTTGTAATTTTATAATTATCGGAGCTCCACCGATATATTCAATTTGTTCGTCAATAGTATCTGGATTTATAGAAAACATAGTTTTAGGAATCGCAATATCTTTTCTTGCCAATTTTTGCAAAGTAGTAACTTTGTTTTGCGAAATACGAATTCCCATAGAACTTGCCGTAGTATAAATACCGTTATTTTCAAACTCTTTAACTACAGCAACACCATGTTTAAATACCGAATATCCAATTCGTGGAATAATAACATCTGCATTATTTAGTATATTTTCTCCTTCAAAAATCACTTTAGAACTACCATTTCCAACCAAAATGGAACATTTTGTATGATTAACCACAGTTACTTGATGCCCTCTACTCTCTGCTTCTTCAATTAATCTATTTGTCGAATAAATGTTTTCACTTAGCGAAAGAATTGTTATTTTCATAGTTTTGTATTGTATAGCAAACTTATGATTTTTTAAATAAAAACAAAACAACACACAAAACTATTCTTATTTATAATTATTATAAATAAAAAAAATGACATTTATCAGTGTTTGGAATTGTTAAAATATATTACTTTTGTTACCATATTTAAAAAAACAAATAATGAGCGGATTTTTATCTTCATCAGTAGCACGAAAGTTTGCAATGGCACTTTCGGCTTTTTTCTTAATTTTCTTTTTATTAATGCACGTTACCATAAACGCCTTATCTTTATTTAGTGAGGATGCGTTTAATACTGCTTCGCATTTTATGGGTACTAATCCTTTAATACAATTTATTATGCAACCTATTTTATTAATAGGTGTTGTCTTTCATTTTGTTTTGGGTTTTATTTTAGAAATTAAAAACAAAAAAGCACGTAGCGTAAAGTATTATAGTAATAATGGTAATGCAAATTCTACTTGGATGAGTAGAAATATGATTTATTCAGGTTTAGCGATTTTATTGTTTTTAGTATTGCACTTTAAACAATTTTGGGCGGAAGAAATTGCCTATAAATATATTGAAAAACTTCCTGATAACCCAACAAGATATTACGAAGAATTGACCGAAACATTTCATTCGCCAATTACCGTTGGTATTTATGTAGTAGCTTTTATCTTTTTAGCATTGCATTTATTACACGGATTTCAATCGGCGTTTCAATCTTTAGGTGTAAACAACAAACGTACAAAATGTATTAAAACTTTAGGTAAAGTATATGCTATTGCTATACCTTTTATATTTATTGTAATAGCATTATATCACCACTTTAATCAATAAGAATATATGGCAACATTAGATTCAAAAGTTCCAAAAGGAGCTCCGTTAAAAGATTTATGGACTGTTTATAAAGACAAAATTAATTTAGTAAATCCTGCTAACAAACGTAATATTGATATTATTGTAATTGGTACAGGTCTTGCTGGTGGTTCTGCTGCTGCAACACTTGCTGGTTTAGGATATAATGTAAAGGCTTTTGCATATCAAGATTCACCTAGACGAGCACATTCTATTGCAGCACAAGGAGGGATTAATGCCGCAAAAAATTACCAAGGTGATGGCGATTCAAACTATCGTTTATTTTACGATACAGTAAAAGGTGGCGATTATCGTTCTAGAGAAGCAAACGTATATCGTTTAGCAGAAGTTTCGGGTAATATTATTGATCAATGTGTGGCTCAAGGTGTACCTTTTGCTCGTGATTATGGTGGTTTATTAGACAACCGTTCGTTTGGAGGTGTTTTAGTATCTAGAACATTTTATGCGAAAGGACAAACAGGCCAGCAATTACTTTTAGGAGCATATTCTGCAATGAATAGACAAATTGCTCGTGGTAAAATACAAATGCACAACCGTCATGAAATGCTTGATGTTGTTGTGGTAGATGGTAAAGCTAGAGGAATTATTGCTCGTAATTTAAT
>CAMZLT010000096.1 GCA_947311745.1 uncultured Flavobacteriaceae bacterium
AATAAAAATATCTGAAATTTTAAATAAATCTATCCTTGAAAAATTAACAAAAGCCGTGATTAATGGTAAAAGAACTTTTACAATACCAACATTTGATTTAATTCAAGAAACATTAGAATTTGACACAATTAAAGGTGGCACAAGTTATCAAAAAGCAGATATTCAATTAGATATTTCAAATGAAGAAATAAACTCGGAAAATGAAGGGTTTGGCATTAAATCATATTTAGGAAACAAACCAACATTATTAAATGCTTCAGGAAACACAAATTTTATCTTTGAGGTCAAAGGTATTGATTGTTCAAAAATGGATGAAATTAATGCTATTGATACTAAAACAAAACTAAAAGATAGAATACATTTCATTGAAGCAATAGGTGGCTCTTTAAATTTTATTGGAGCAGAAAAAGAAACAATGGAATACAACTTAAAAATGGCAGATAGTTTAATGCCTAATATTGTTGGAGAATTACTTATGAGTTTTTACAGTAAGCGAATTTCAAAAATTACAGACATTGTAAATGAAATTGATACTAACGGAAAATTGAACGCTAAAATTAATTACGGAGATAAAAAAAGTTTAGAAGTGAAAATCAAAAAACTTTTAATAGATATTCTTCTTGGTTTTTTCGCAGGAACAAAATGGAATGGAGAATATATTTCTAACGGAACAATTGTGATGAAAAAAACAGGAGATATAGTTGGGTTTCATATTATTGACCTACAAAGTTTAAAAGACTATTTATTTGAAAATATAAAATTAGATACACCATCTACTACAAGACATCGATTTGGAAAAATCTACAAAGAAAAAAACGGAAAATTATACTTTAAATTAAATTTACAACTTCGATTTTAATAGAGCCAGTAGTAAACAAAATGTAAACGTAATTTCGGTTTTTATACTAAATTCAAAGTTTGTATCTTTGTACAAAGTTCAGTGATAAATCGAAAAGAAATGTATTTAAATGCCAAACGTACCACATTAAAACCGTTGATAAAGTCTATCATCAATACAGGTGTTTTACGCAAAAAATTCTTTATTGAATTATTTTGATAATCCCCAATTTTTATATCTGACCCATTTTTATAACGGGATCCATTTTGTGTTAGATTTACTTAAACAATCCGACGTTTTCTAATCAACAACCAAATAACAACAGGAGCTCCGAAAATGGAAGTTATTGCATTGATAGGTAATGTATAAGCAGAATTAGGTATTTGTGCAATGGTATCGCTAAAAAGCATAACAATGCTTCCTATTAAAAAAGAAGCAGGAAGTAGTATTTTATGATTTGAAGTATTAAAAATCATTTTTGCTAAATGCGGAACAGCCAAACCAATAAAAGCAATTGGTCCTGAAAAAGCAGTTATTATTCCTGTTAAAATGGCAGTTACTAAAATAATATGCGTACGTGTTTTTTTTATATTTACACCTAAACTTTTTGCGTAATTTTCACCAAGTAAAAGTGTGTTTAATGGTTTTAGTAAAAATAGTATAGAAATTATTCCGACAAGGTACACAATAAAAAACAATTGAAGTTCTTGCCAAGTTAAATTTCCTAAGCTACCAAAACTCCAAAACATAAATTGTTGTAATTGTTCGGCACTGCTAAAATATGCCAAAACGCTTATAATTGCACTGGTAAGGCTTCCAAACATTAAGCCAATAATTAATATGGAAGTAGTATTTCGTATATTTTTAGAAACAATTAAAACTACAAAAAGTACTAAAAAAGCACCAAAACTAGAGGCTATTGCAAGGTTGAAATTAGATAAAGAAAATGCTTGAAATCCGAATATTCCTGCACCAAGTATTACCATAGCAACACCAAGACTAGCGCCAGAACTAATACCTAATACAAAAGGTCCAGCTAATGGGTTTCTAAATAAAGTTTGCATTAGCAAACCGCTTATAGATAAACCAGAGCCTACTAAAATGGCAGTTGCGGTTTTTGGTAAGCGATAATTTTGAATGATGTATAACCAATTATCCGTTACATTATCCGAATTGAACATACCTAAAACAACCGATTTAAACGGAATGTTTACCGATCCGAAACTAATATTTATAACAATACTAAATAAAAATAGCATCGTTAAGAGTACAAAGGATATTTTAAATTTTACAGTCAATATTTACAGATTTAGTAGAATTTTAGAGTAACTAATTCCGATAATAATCGCAATAAAAAAACTGAGCATTGTTCCGATTAAAACGTATTCGGTTTTGTTAAATTCGGTATTTTCGGTTTTCGGATTATAGCGTAAAATAGATTTTGCAGCGATTAGAAAACCAATAGCTTCGTATTGTTCTAAAATTACAAAAATTAAAATTAGCCATCGTTCTATAGTACCAATTAATTTTCCTGCATTTAACAGTTCGTTTTTTGCTTTTTCTAGTGTAATAGTATAGATTCTAAAAATTTCTTTAATTACTATGTTTGTTGGTTTTCCTAATATTAAAAAGGCAAGAATACTTGCTGTAATTTTTGTAGGAATATCAATAATAACATCGCTTTTTATGTTGTAATAAAATAAATAACTTATTGTAATTAAAACACCAATATGGAGTATTTGGTCAATAAAAAATGCGTATTTACCCAACGATTTACTTTTTAAAAATTTAGGTTTAAAGCCATCTATTATCCAATGTGTAAGGGCAATTATAAATGAAGCAATTATAAATTTTACTTGAAACGAAAGTATCCACGAACTAATAAAAACGATTAAAATATGCCATTTTAAAAAGTTACTTTTAAATCCTTTTTCGTTTTTTTCTACTGCTTTTGCATCACTTTGAAAGCTATAATCTGCTAACAAATGTGCTATTAATTGAAGGATGATTAGTTGTGTAAAATCCATTTAATTAATTTTAAAAGTTTGTCTATAATGTTTGATTGCAGTTTCTATGCTATTCCAACCAACACTTAACGAATGTTGGTTTACAACAGGTTGTGTAATTTGCATTTTTTTTGAAATCTCTTTTTCCGAAAAACCTTGTAATTTATAAAAAAGGACTTCGCATTGTTTTGCAGTTGCTTTGTTTAGAATAAAATCGAATAAGGCAAAAAAGGCTTGAAATTCCTCGTTCCATTTTTCATTTTTAGAGATAAAAAAGAAGGTGTTTTTTATAACAACTCTTTTTTTGTCATGTGTACTTTCGTCGTTGATTTTTCTGCCAGACATATAAATTGCTTCACCATCGATGATGCCTTTTTTTTTGTCGTATCGGTTTAGCGTTCCTATACTTACAGCTAAGCGAATACCATAATTTTTAAAATATTTAAATCGTTTGTTTGTTTGTTCATTTTCTAATTCAAGTGATTTTATAAAGGTTTTTAGTTGTAATGCAATTTCTAGGGAATGTTCGGGTTTTTCTACAACACATTCCATATAATCACCTTTTACTAAACGGCAAAAAACAGCATATTTACTAGATAAATTAGTAAATAATTTAGATATTTTGCTTTCAATATATCGTTTGTTTTTATTATTTAAACTTGTAAAAGCAATTATATCTCCTGATATGACAGACACTTTCATAATGCAAATATATAAAAAATAAAGTATTAAAACACTTTAAATTGTGTTTAAAGTATTAAAAGACTTTAAATTGTTTTTAAAGCTTTTTAAACCTTTAATTCTAGTTATGCGATAGAATTCTATTTTATATTTAAATTTCTGTAAAATACGCAGTTATGTTGATGAAACGTAGTTGTGAAATTATGAAAAATTATTATACTTACTTGCATAAAATAAAAAAATAATCTAACTTTACAACAGATTTATATCTTGACAATTGGTCTAACCCCCAATAAATCGGACTAATTTCATTTTACTAACACAAATATACAAAATTATTCAGATATTTGCATTGCAAGAAACAAC
>CAMZLT010000097.1 GCA_947311745.1 uncultured Flavobacteriaceae bacterium
AATAAGATTTCTTAACGTTTTTGCTTTTTTGTTTTTTGGGAAAATATCAAATGGTGTAATGTTTTGCAAATCTTTTCTAACTCCAATTACTAAAGTTCTTGTTCTGCTCGAATTAGAACCGTATTCTTTAAAGTTAACAATTTTTGTAAGAATATTGTAATCTCCTCCTAAATTTAGTTTTATAGCATCATCAATAGGTTTATCAATTCCGTCAATATCTGTACAAATTGTATTCAAAAATGCTCTTACATTTTCAAAAATAAAAAATTTTGGTTGTACTTCTTTTGTTATTTTTATAGATTGTACAACAAGAGAGTTTCTGTTTTTTTCATTCTTTTTTTTGTGATTTGCTACTGACATTCCTTGACAAGGTGGTGTTGCAATTATTACATCAGGTTCTTTTATCTTGTGCTTTTCTTTCCAAAAATTAATTTCTTTGAAAAGTTTCTTTTTAACTTTTTCTTGTGAAATATCTCCATCTAAATAACCGCTTTGGTAACGACATTTATTGTTGTAAACTTGTATTTTAAGTCTTTTTATTAATAATTCATTTGTAGCAATACATTCAAAATCATTCATTTTAAAACCATAACAACCAACTCCTGCACTGCTAAAAAGACTAATGTATGTGAGTGGTTTTTTCATTATTTTAATTTTAAATTGTTTTTATATATTATTCAATATTTTAATTTGTTATATTTTTAAGTATTACGCCATTAACGCTTCAATTTCAGCAACGGTAATAGGTATATTTGCCATTAAGTTGATTGGTTCGCCATTTTCTTGAATAACATAATCATCCTCAATACGAATACCTAAATTTTCTTCAGGAATATAAATACCAGGTTCTACAGTAAAAACCATTCCTGCTTGCATAGGTTCGGTTAGAATTCCGTAATCGTGGGTGTCTAATCCCATATGATGCGAAGTTCCGTGCATAAAATATTTTTTATATGCAGGATATTTCGGATTTTCATTTTTAACATCTTGTTCGGTTAGTAAACCCAATTCAATAAGTTCTTTAGTCATTAATTTACCGACTTCTACATGATAATCTGCCCAAATTGTACCAGGAACTAGCATTTTTGCAGCAGCATTTTTTACACGTAAAACAGCATTGTAAACTGCTTTTTGTCTTTCGGTAAATTTACCAGAAACAGGTACACATCTAGTCATATCGCTAGAATAATTTGCGTAAGCAGCACCAACATCCATTAAAATAATATCACCATCTTTACAAACTTGGTTGTTTTCTATATAATGTAATACACAGGCGTTATAACCACTTGCTACAATTGGTGTATAAGCAAAACCAGTAGCACGATTTTTAATAAATTCGTAAATATATTCTGCTTCTATTTCGTATTCTGTAATATTAGGTTTAATAACCGAAAGCACTTTACGGAAGCCAATTTCGGTAATAGCACAAGCTTTTTTAATTAAAGCAATTTCCTCTGGTTCTTTAATCGAACGGATGCGTTGTAAAATTGGTTGGCTTCGCAAATAGGTATGTGCAGGATATTTTTTTTGCAAGTCTTTTATAAAACGAGCTTCTCTAGTTTCGGTTTCTACATTTGCACGATAATGTTCGTTAGTATTAATATACACATTTTCGGTCTGTGTCATAATTTCAAAAAGTACTTTTTCAAAATCTTGTAACCAAAAAACAGATTGTATTCCTGAAGTTGTAAAAGCTGCTTCTTTGGTGAGTTTTTCGCCTTCCCAAATAGCAATATGCTCGTTAGTTTCTTTTAAAAACAACATTTCTTTATATTCCTCTTTCGGAGCATCAGGAAAAAGAACCAAGATACTTTCCTCTTGATCTACACCTGAAAGGTAAAAAATATCGCGATGTTGTGCAAAAGGCAAGGTAGAGTCTGCACTTACAGGATAAATGTCATTAGAATTAAATATTGCCAAAGAATTTGCTTTCATTTTAGAAACAAATTTTGTGCGATTTTTTATAAATAAATTTTTATCAATAGGTAAGTATTTCATGCGGTTATAAGTTTATGTGAAAAGGAACAATTCACAAATAATAATTAAATTCTTTATTTCGGTAACAAATTTATACATTTGCATCCAATCCAATTATAAAAAAATGAAAAAAATTCTCGTATTCGTATCTGCTCTTTTATTTTCAATTACAATTTTTGCACAAAAAGGTGAAGCATATAAAATTTTTGCACAAAAAGGAAAAAAAGTTTCCTATAAAAAAATGCTTAAAAAAGTAGCAAAAGCAGATGTTGTTTTTATTGGTGAACATCATAATAATACTATCGTACATTGGTTAGAATTGCAAATAACCAAAGATGCTGCAAGAACTAGAGAATTAACCTTAGGTGCTGAAATGTTTGAAGCAGATAACCAGCAAGCATTAAACGATTATCTTGCAGGTAAAATCACAAAAAAAGGTTTGGATACCTTAGCAAGATTGTGGCCAAATTACAAAACCGATTACAAACCATTAGTAGATTTCGCAAAGGATAAAAAAATAAAATTTATTGCTACAAATGTGCCAAGACGTAATGCCAAAATTGTGTTTAGAAAAGGATTTAAAGGTTTAGAAACCTTATCTGATACAGAAAAATCTTGGATTGCTCCTTTGCCTATTAAATACGATAAGAACCTGCCAGGTTATGTTAAAATGTTAGAAATGATGGGTGGTCATGGTGGTGATAATTTACCAAAAGCACAGGCAATAAAAGATGCTACAATGGGATATTTTATTTCTAAAAATTTAGAAAGCGGAAAGTTATTTATACACTATAATGGTTCGTATCATTCCGATAATTTCGAAGGAATTCTTTGGTATTTAAAAAATAGTAATCCGGATTTAAAAGTTGTAACTATCACAACTGTAGAACAAGATTCTGTAAAAAAACTAGAAGAGGATAATAAAAATGTTGCTAATTTTCATATTGTAGTACCAAGCGATATGGCTAAATCGTATTAGAGTTATGAGTTATAAGTTAGGGGTTATGAGTTATGAGTTATGGGTTATGAGTTGTGAATTTACTTTAGATCACAGCCATAAGTCATTTAAGAGATTGGCTCATCGCAATAACTGTTGTGATGCACCAATCATTGCGAGGAGTAAACGACTGAAGCAACCGATAAAATTAACAAACTTTTAGTACAAAAACACCTTAAACAGTACAAGAAACCAATTACTTTTGCTTTTTTAGTATAATTACATAAATATATATTACTTTTGCAGGATGAAAAAATTTGTTTTTTTAGTATTACTTACAGTTCTATTTGCTTCGTGTAGCAATTACCAAAAAGTGTTGAATAAAGGAAGTGTTTCCGAACAATACAAAATGGCAGAACAGTTATATAACGAAGGAAAATATGCAAAGGCATTGGGTTTGTTTGAAAAAGTTACACCAAAATTTAGAGCAAAGCCACAAATGCAACGTATTCAATATATGGTTGCAAAAGCAAATTATGAAGTAAAAAATTACGAAACGGCTTCGTATTATTTTAATCGTTTTATTAGTAATTATCCTAAAAGTTCTAAAATTGAGGAAGCAGATTTTTATGCAACACAAAGTTATTATCACAAATCACCTCGTTATAGCTTAGACCAAAAAGATACTAGAAAAGCAATGGCAATGTTGCAAGATTTTTTAGACAAATATCCAAATTCTGAATTAAATGTTAAAGTAAATGAGCAGTACAAAGAGTTATCGCAAAAATTAGATAAAAAATATTTTGAAATTGCAAAACAACATTATACTATTGAGCATTATACTGCTGCAATAACAGCTTTAGACAATTATCTTGCTGATTTTATCGGAACGCGTTTTAAGGAAGAAGCACTATTCTATAAATTTAAAGCAGCATATAAATTAGCACTTAAAAGTGTAGATTATAAAAAAGAAAAACGAATACGAGACGCACAAAAATATTTTGAACGTTTTAATAGATTATACCCAAATTCTAAATATACAGCAGAGGCTAAAAGTGATTTGGAAAAATTAGAACAAGAATTAAGTAAAATAAAACCAGTAAATTAAATCTTTTACTATTAATAAAAATTTCATAAAATGAAAGATTATAAAAATTCAGAAGCATCACAATCTACAATTAC
>CAMZLT010000098.1 GCA_947311745.1 uncultured Flavobacteriaceae bacterium
CAACGACTATTTTAAAATTTTATTGTACTTTTTTATAGTATTTAATAAGTCGGTTGCTTTTTTAATAACATTATCGTGTGTAAACTTATGTACATACATGCCTTTTTTATAATATTTTTGTTTTAAAATTTCATCGGAAATTCTATCTAATATTTCTGTCTTATTAATTTCTAAATCTGCAATTTTCTTAGCTTTTAAATCATTTTTTAACTTCGTATACGATTCGGATAACGAAATGGCAAGTTTTTCATCTTCTGCTTTTTTAAAAGCTTTTTCAAATTCTTTTTCGGTTTTTGTTTTAAATGAGGTTTTATTGGTTTTAATAAAATTTATAAAATCCGTATAATCCGTAGCGGAAAGTAAAAACATTTCGGCTTTTGCCATATTTGGATGATTTTTAATATAATTCACTGAGAATTTAAATATTGCATCCGATGAAAATAAAGCTTTTGTTGCAATACTTTTTGCTGGTTTTTCAATTTTAACATCTGGTTCAACACCACCTCCGTCATAAACTTTCCTGCCATTTTTTGTCTTAAACAAATTTCTGTTTTTTTGATCAAATTTTGGCACAATTCCTGTTTTTCTATCGCGATTTGTATAATCTAACTCTTGAATACACCTTCCACTTGGTGTATAATATTTAGCAATGGTTAGTTTCATTTGTGTTCCGTAAGGTAATTTACGGGTTCTTTGTACTAATCCTTTTCCGTAAGAACGTTCACCAATAACCACTGCTCTATCCAAATCTTGTAATGCACCAGATAATATTTCACTTGCCGATGCGGATCTTCCGTTTACTAAAATTACTAACGGAATTTCTAAATCTATCGGTTCTTTACGTGTTTTATACGCACTACTCCATTTTTTTACTTTTGCCTTTGTAGTAACTACTATTTGGTCTTTTTCGACAAAATAATTCACAATTTTAACCACTTCGTTTAATAAACCGCCAGGGTTTCCACGGACATCGATAATTAGTTTTTTCATTCCCTGATCTTTTAAATCATCGTATGCTTCTTTTACTCGTTTAGATGCTTTTTTATTAAATTTAATGAATGCCATATAGCCAACTTCGCTATCAATCATTTTATGAAATGGTACAGGATCAATTTCAATAGTTGCTCGTGTTATTTCTTTAACTAAAATTTCATCATTTCTTTTAATAGTTAAAGTTACTTTAGTATCTGGTAACCCTTTCATTAAAGAATGAATTGCCTTTCCTTCAAAATCTTTTACAATAATATTATCTATCTTTATAATTTCATCACCTGCCTGCAAACCAGATTCCGATGCAGGAGTATTTTGATAGACTTCTCTAACAATTAATTCTTTATCTTTAAAGGATGAACTTGCACCAATTCCGCCATACGAACCTCTTGATCTGATTTTTGCATCTTCTACGGCTTGTTCGTCATAATAATTTGTATATGGATCTAAACCCTTTAACATTTTATTTAACGAATCGGAAGTCAATTGCGATGGGTTGATTTCATCTATATAATACATGTTTAATTCTTTAAAAGCCGATGTATATATTTCAATTTGCTTTGCTACTTCAAAAAAATCCGATTTAAAAGAAACTGTTATGGATATTACTACTAATAATGTTGTTATAATTGCGTAACGTTTTGTCGTTTTCATACTACTTATTTTATTTAAAAGCTAAAATAACAAAAACTATTCCTAAAAGGAATAATTTATCTATTTTCTTGTCAAAAATATTATCATACAAAAAAACACCATTTTTAAAAAATGGTGTTTTTATATTATGTATGATTTTTATATTAAAATTCTTCTTCTCCTTCTCTAATCGGAACAGTTTGTGGCGTAAAATCTTTTCCTTCCCAAAGATCGCCATTTTCATCAGTTTTACTGTAATCGTAAGGCCATCTATAAACGGTTGGTAACTCACCATGCCAGTTTCCGTGAAAACGCTCGATTGGTGTTGTCCATTCTAAGGTATTTGCACGCCAAGGATTTTGTGTAGTATTTTTACCTTTAAAAATACTTATAAAGAAATTCGCCAAAAAGATTAATTGTGCAAATCCACCAATAATTGCAAAAATTGTAATTACTTGATTAATTGGCATTAAATCGTCAAAAATTGGAAATGCTGCATTACTAAAATAACGTCTTGGTAATCCTGCTAAACCTGTAAAGTGCATTGGAAAAAATACTCCATAAGCAGCTATAATTGTTATATAAAAATGGATATATCCTAATGTTTTATTCATCATTTTACCATACATTTTAGGAAACCAATGATATACTCCTGCAAACATTCCTAAAAGAGCAGAAACACCCATTACCAAGTGAAAATGCGCTACCACAAACATGGTATCGTGTACATTAATATCTAAGGCAGAATCTCCTAAAATTAATCCTGTTAATCCTCCTGAAATAAATACGGAAACCATACCAATAGAAAATAACATCCCTGGATTTAATTGTAAATTTCCTTTCCAAAGTGTTGTAATATAGTTAAATGCTTTTACTGCTGAAGGAATTGCAATCAATA
>CAMZLT010000099.1 GCA_947311745.1 uncultured Flavobacteriaceae bacterium
AAACGGAAACGTTCCTTCGACAGGTTCGGTTGTATAATTAAAATCAATTAACAAAGCTTTTCCGTGACCAGTTTCGATAAAGCAATTTGCGTGGCCATCAAACTTTTCTTTTAACGGTTCTCCATCAATGTATCGAAGTATATTTTCGGTAAGTATTTCTGCTTCGAAATGTGCAACCGAACCAGCTTTAGATGCAGGTAAATTTGTAGCATCGCCTATGGCAAAAATATTTTTATGTGCTTTTGTTTGTAAAGTTGCCTTGTTGGTTGGTACAAAATTCATATCATCACCTAATCCTGAACGTTCGATTAGTGCATCACCAAGATTGGTAGGAACGGTTACTAATAGATCGTAAGTAACTTCTTTACCAGAGTAATCAATCATTTTATTATTTTCATAATCGATACGTTCTATATTAAAATCGGTAACTTCTGTAATGCCTTTTTCTTCTAATAAATAATGCAGAGCTTTGGTTGCTTTTGGTTTGGTAAATGCACCATCTAAAGGTGTAACGAATTCAATTTCTACTTTATCACGCATTCCTTTATTAATAAAATACGAATCTGCTAAAAAGGCAAATTCTAAAGGAGCAACAGGACACTTTATTGGCATTTCGGTTATGTGAACTACTAATTTTCCACCTTCCCATTTTCGTAATTTATTTCGGAGTGCTTTTGCTCCTTCAAAGGTATAGAAATCAAAAATGCTTTTGTGCCATTCTGCTTCTTTCATACCTTCAATTTCCTCAGGAGCGATTTTAGTTCCTGTTGCAATAATAAGGATATCGTAATCTAAATATTCGTGTTCTAATTTTACTTGATTTTTATCGGCTTGAATTTCCTCAATTTTTTGATTGAGATATCGTACACCTTTCGGAATAAATTTTTTACCTTTTTTAACTACATCTTTAGTTTTGTAAATATCAAAGGGTAAAAACAAAAAACCTGGTTGGTAATAATGTGTTTTGTATTGATCTACAATGGTTATTTTCCAATGTTCTTTAGGTAATTTATGTATTAAATGATTTGCCATCATTGTTCCAGAAGTACCTGCTCCTAAAATGACTAGATTTTTCATGATTCTCTTGTTTTAATTATAGTGTAAAATTACACCTAACAAAACGAGAAAATAATGAGTAAAATCATTGGTTTTTAATTATTTTTTTTGTATATATTTGGAGTTTATGAAAAATACCACTATAACCTAAAAATAGGTTAAAAAAATAAACCATTTATCAAAACAAAATATATAGTATCTTACTAGCATAAGTTTAACACACATTAAAATTATTCCTAAATGAAAAAAAAGAACATATTTCTTTCTGTTTTAGTTATACTGTTACTGGTTCTTTATTTAATACCTGCAAGACAGCAAGATTTTATCACATCTTATAATAAAGATGATAAAGCAAGTAAAAGTTTTGTAACTTTTATGAAAAAACCTACGAAAGAAATCCTAATTAATACTATTAATTGGGAATATTTATTTTATGGAAAAGGTACAAAAACAATTCTTTTTATTCACGGAATGGGTGGTGCATATAGCCTGTGGTGGCAACAGATGGAATTTTTTAAGGATAACTATAAAGTAATTTCTTATACCTTGCCAGAGGAAATAAACAATCTACAAGATGCTTCGGATGGTGTTTTAAAAATTTTAGAACGAGAACAGGTTAAAAATTTATATATAGTTGGTACGTCTATGGGTGGTTATATTGCTCAATATTTAACGCACAAAATTCCTAATAGAATTGAAAAAGTAGTTTTTGGTAATACATTTCCTCCAAATACGGTAATTGAAACAAAAAATAAAACCAAAAGTGAGGTTATCCCGTGGTTGCCCGAAATAGTAATATCAAAATTGGGACAAAAAAAACTGAATGATGAAATTGTTCCTGCGGGAAATAATTCTGAGTTACTTAAAGCTTTTTTACCTAGTTTGCCTTTTAGTAAAAAACAGTTTATTAATAGGTATTATGTGGTTATTGATAAATTTATTCCGAATCCTAATTTGTATAAAATCAAACGTATTCCTAAATTAATTATCGAATCGGATAACGATCCGTTAGTAGAGAAAATTTTACGAGATAAATTAAAAAAAACCTATGGTAATGCTTCCGTTTTTACGTTTCACAATCAAGGGCATTTTCCGTATATTAACAGTGCAACAAAATACAATGAAGTTCTAGCTAATTTTTTTGACGCAGAAAATAATTTTGCAAGTTTAGAAAAGACCGTAGCTAACTATTTTGAAGGCAGACGAAATGCAGATACAACACTTTTATCTAAGGCATTTGATACAAACGCAATATTGTTTACAGTAACGGATAGTTTGGTTTTGAAAATTCCGCTTAAAGCGTACTTAGATAAAGTAAAACAAGACGGAAAAACCAATGTAACTACACGTATTTTAGACGCAAACATACAAGGAAAAATGGCAACTTGTAATACTATTTTTGAGCACAAAACAAAAACGTATAAAGACTATTTAAGCTTACTTAAAGTGAATAATACGTGGAAAATAACTAGTAAAAATTTTATAAAGATAAAATGATAATTAAGTTACAACAATTTTTAAAAAGATACAGTTCTAAAAAAAATTTATTTATAGGTTTTGGAGTAATTTTACTTGTGAATTTGGTATTGTTTCCTATGTTTCCAAAATTATTTGGGTTAGAAATTTTACCTAACGAAATTTTGGATTTAAAATTTGGTTATAACTCATTAGAAGTGCAACATATTTTTGATAATTTGCAAGAGAAAGGAAGGTTTGTTTACCAATTATCAACACTTTTTATTGATATTCCGTATCTTATATTTTTTATTATGCTGTATTACTGAATTACCTATTTGAAAGAAAGCAATTAAATAAGTTTACATTTTTAATTTTATTACCATTTTGCATTGGTACTTTTGATTTATTTGAAAATATAGGAATAATTACTTTACTAAATAACTATCCTGTTTTAAATAATAATATAGTTTTGTTTAGCTCTTTAGCTACCATTTTAAAATGGAGTTTTGCAATATTAACCATACTAACTGTAATCCTATTAATTTTTAGTCGTGAGAGAAAAACAACAAGTTAATATTATCGGAAGTGGTGTAATTGGTTTAACCACAGCTGTTTTACTATCTAAAAACGGTTATAAAGTTTCCATTTATACTGAAAAATTGGCTCAAAATACAACTTCAGCTGTTGCAGCAGCAATTTGGTTTCCGTATAATGCCGAACCTAAAGAAAAAGTTTCAAAATGGAGTGCTTTTTCGTATAATTACTATCAAGAGTTAGCTAATACTCCTAATTCAGGAGTGAAATTTGTGCCATTAACTATTATTGAAAAAGATATAAAAGATTGTTGGTGGCTTGACGCTATACCAAATAAAAATTATAAAAAGATAAACGATACAGATTTACCTAAAGACTGTAAATTGGGATTTGAAATTTTAGTTCCTTTTATAGAATCTGCAGTTTTTTTGACTTTTTTGGAAAACGAATTAAAGAAATTTGAGGGAAAAATAATGCATCAAAAAATAAATACATTTGATGACTTAGACAAAACAATTCCTATTGTAAATTGTAGCGGATTGGGAGCAATTGAATTGTGTAATGATGCAGAATTATTTCCTGTAAAAGGACAAATAGTAACCGTTGCAAAACAGACAAATATCCAATCAGTTATTCTAAATTATCCTGTAAATAAAACAGGTGAGGAACTTAGTTATATTGTAGTTAGAAATAACGATATTGTACTTGGCGGAACAGCAATTAATAACGATTTTAATACCGAACCAAATGCCAATATTTCTCAAAAAATAATCAATCGATGTAAAAAAATTGCACCAAACATAAAGGATACTACTATTATTCAAGAAAAAGTAGGATTACGTCCTAAACGAACAAGCATTCGATTAGAAAAAGAAAGTGCAATTATTCATAATTACGGACACGGAGGAGCAGGATTTACCGTTTCTTGGGGTTGTGCAAATGCTGTTTTGAAACTTTTGATGAAAAAAGAATAAATCACCTTTTACAAACTATTTATCAAAATAAATTCCTAACAATTTTGAAGCAACTTCGAAAGGTGTTTTTTGTTGGTTGGATATTTTTAAAAGTTCTGTTTTCAATAAGGAACTAATTTTTTCATTTTGGTAAAAATTGTCTTTTAGCTGTTGGTTTATCGTTTCAAATAACCAAAAAGTATTCTGTTTATTGCGATTTTGCTCAAAAAAGCCATTTTCTTTTACCAATTTTAAATAATCTTGAATAATATTCCAAACAGAATCCATTCCGATATTATAAAAAGCACTGCAAGTAGTTACTTTTGGTTGCCACTTACTCTCTTTTAAAGGATACAGATGTAAAGCACGATTAAAGGCAACTTTTGCAAGTTTTGCAGCATTGATATTCTCTTTATCTGCTTTATTAATTACAATAGTATCTGCCATTTCTATAATTCCTCTTTTAATACCTTGCAATTCGTCTCCAGCACCTGCTAGTTTTAAAAGTAAAAAAAAATCTACCATACTATGTACTGCAGTTTCACTTTGTCCAACACCAACAGTTTCTATAAAAATAGTATCAAAACCAGCAGCTTCACAGAGTATAATAGTTTCTCTAGTTTTTCTTGCAACACCACCAAGCGAGTCGCCAGATGGTGAAGGACGAATAAATGCATTTGTATCTTTAACCAAAGCTTCCATTCTGGTTTTATCACCTAAAATACTACCTTTATTAACCGAACTGCTCGGATCAACCGCTAAAACGGCAACTTTTTTACCTTTACTCGTTAAAAGTTTTCCAAAAGCTTCGATAAAGGTGCTTTTTCCAACACCAGGAACTCCTGTAATACCAATTCTAATAGATTTATTGGCAAAAGGCAAACATGCTTTTATAATTTCGGAAGCTTTTTTTTGATGTTTTACATTAGTGCTCTCTATTAAAGTTATCGCTTGACTTAAATAACGAATATTCCCTTTTAAAATATGCGAAACAAATTCTTTTGTTGTAGGCTGTACTTTTCGTTTCAGCTTAATTTTCTGAATCGATTTTGTACTTACCGTTTTTGGTTGTTTAACTCCTGTAACTTCTTGTAAAGCACTTTTATTTTTAATAGGTTTTTTCATTAACGTAAAGGTAAAATATTTTTTTTATCTAAACACATATTAAAACCAAAGTTATTATCTTTGGCTTTTAATTTAGATATCCATGGAAGCTTTAAAAATTTATAATTCACTAACGCAAAAAAAAGAACTTTTTAAACCAATAACCAAAGGGTTTGTAGGAATGTATGTTTGTGGACCAACCGTTTACAGTAATGTACACCTAGGAAACGTTAGAACTTTTATGAGTTTTGATATGATTTATCGTTATTTATTACACATTGGTTATAAAGTACGATATGTTAGAAATATTACCGATGCTGGCCATTTAACCGATGATAATTCCGAAGATAAAATATCTACAAAAGCTCGTTTAGAAAAATTAGAACCTATGGAAATCGTGCAAAAATATACCGTAGATTTTCATAAAGTTTTAGAAAAATACAACAATTTGCCTCCAAATATTGAACCTACAGCAACAGGTCATATTGTAGAGCAAATTGAAACCATTCAAAAAATTATAGATAACGGTTTGGCTTATGTAGTAAACGGTTCGGTTTATTTTGACGTTTTAAAATATAACGAAAAAGAAAATTACGGCATACTTTCTAAACGAATTATTGAAGATGCTATTGAAAATACCAGAACTTTAGACGGACAATCGGATAAAAAAAATCCACAAGATTTTGCTCTATGGAAAAAAGCCGAACCAGAACACATACAACGTTGGAACTCACCTTGGTCTGTCGGATTTCCTGGTTGGCATTTAGAATGTACTGTTATGAGTACAAAATATTTAGGTGAAAATTTTGATATTCACGGTGGCGGAATGGATTTAAAATTTCCGCATCACGAATGTGAAATTGCACAAGCAAAAGCATGTAACCATACCAATCCTGTAAATTATTGGATGCATACCAATATGCTTACGCTTAACGGAAAAAAAATGTCAAAATCTACAGGAAATAACATTTTACCTAACGAAATTTACGAAGGAACTAGCAAACTGTTAAGCAAAGCATTTTCGCCAAGTGTTACTCGTTTTTTTATGATGCAAGCACATTATTCTAGTATGCTAGATTTGTCTAATGAGGCACTTTTAGCAAGTGAAAAAGGATTTAATCGTTTAATGGATACTCTAAATATTTTAGAAAATTTAGAAACTTCAAAAACATCTAGCTTTAATGTCCATAATTGGAAACAAAACTGCTACGATGCTATGAATGATGATTTTAACACACCAATTTTAATAGCACATTTATTTGATGCTGTAAAAAATATCAATCTTATAAAAGATAAAAAGGAAACCATTACAAAACAAGATTTAGAATTGTTATCTACAACATTAAAAGCCTTTATTTACGATGTTTTAGGATTGGAAAACACAATGGCAAGTAGTGACAATTCCGATGTTTTAAACGGAGTTGTAGAGATGTTGATTAAAATACGAAATGAAGCAAAAGCCAATAAAGATTACGCTTTAAGCGATGAAATTAGAGATAAACTAAAAGAAAAAGGAATCCAATTAAAAGATAGTAGAGAAGGAACAACGTTTACGGTTATCAATTAAAATGGTGTGTAAAATTCCATATAACCAAACAAATTATTTTTCTAAAACAGTACTAGATTATCTTTCACAAAGTGAAGAAATTACCCCTTTTTACAACCATTTTCCAACCATTGAAATTTTTGGAAAACAACTAAAAAGTAAAAGCGAATTTTCACAAAAAAAACGAAAAATTTTAGTTAAAGTTTTACAGGAACAATATAAAAATTGTGCCGTTTCTGAAAAAACAAAAGCAAATATAGAATTGCTGTTACAAAGCAATACTTTTACAATAACTACTGGTCATCAATTAAATTTATTTACAGGTCCTTTGTATTTTTTGTATAAAATTATTTCGGCAATAAACTTAGCGGAAGATTTAAAAAAAGAATACCCAAAATACAATTTCGTTCCGATTTATTGGATGGCAACCGAAGATCACGATTTTGATGAAATTAATTTTTTTAACTTTAAAAATAAAAAAATACAGTGGAATTGTTCTAGTAAAGGAGCAGTTGGCGAATTACCAACCGAAGGTTTAGAAAAAGTATTTTTAGAATTTGCAAAACTTTTAAATTTAGGAAAAAATGCAAATTATATTAAAAAATTATTCCAAAAAACATATATCCAACATACTAATTTAGCAGAAACAACACGTTTTCTAGCAAACGAATTGTTTAAAGAGTATGGTTTGGTAATTTTAGACGCAAATAATTCAGATTTAAAACGAGAATTTTCACCTTATATAAAAACTGAATTAACCAAGCAAGTAGCTTACAAAGAAGTTGGTAAAACCATAAAATCATTAGAAAATAATTATAAAATACAGGTAAATCCTCGTGAAATTAATTTGTTTTATATTCAGAAAAATTTGCGAGAACGTATTATTTACGAATCCGATACCTATAAAATTTTAAATACAAATATTCAATTTTCTGAACTAGAAATTTTACAAGAATTAGAACGTTTTCCTGAACGATTTTCACCAAATGTTATTATGCGACCTCTATATCAAGAGGTAATTTTGCCAAATTTGTGTTATATTGGTGGAGGCGGAGAATTGGCATATTGGTTAGAGCTAAAATCGTATTTTCAATCCGTAAACGTAACGTTTCCTATTTTGTTATTACGAAATTCTGCTCTGCTAATAAGTAAAAAACAAAACTCAAAATTGCAAAAACTAAATATTTCTATTGCAGATTTGTTTTTAAACCAAACGGAATTAATTGTCAAAAAAATTAAAGAAAAATCCAATTTAGAATTAGATTTTTCCAAACAAAAAAAGTTTTTATCCAAGCAATTCTCAAATTTAAAGGAACTTGCTAAAAAAACCGACAAATCATTTATCGGAGCTGTATTAGCACAAGAAAAAAAGCAATTAAAAGGACTTGAAAAATTAGAAAAACGCTTGTTAAAAGCTGAAAAAAGGAAAAATACCGATTTAGTAAATCGTATAATATCCTTACAAAACGAATTATTTCCAAAACAATCCTTACAAGAACGAAATGCTAATTTTTCGGAATTTTATTTAGAATTTGGCGATAATTTAATTGATAAATTGAAAGAAAATTTAGAACCTTTGGATTTTAATTTTACAGTTTTTATTCTTTAAAATCACTTTTTTTTGAGTAAACTAAAAAACATATTTGATTTTTATATTTTTAGCAATATACACGTTGCTATTTCTACTTTTTGTTTGGTAAAAATTACGCTACATGAAGTTGGCTTTAGCGACACAACAGCTCCTTTATTTGTATTTTTCTCCACTTTGGTGTCGTATAACATAATCCGAATACTAAGAGTTAATACTATTAAAAGTTGGTTTAATGCTTGGTATTGTAAAAACAAAAAAAACATATACATCTTAACAGGTATCAGCAGTATTTTTTTGTTATATTTTTTATTTCAATTACGATTAAAGGCAATTTTAATTTTAATGCCATTTACCTTACTAACACTATTTTATGTATTTCCGATTACCAAGTTTTCTTTACGTGAAA
>CAMZLT010000100.1 GCA_947311745.1 uncultured Flavobacteriaceae bacterium
CTATCATTCAGTCAAGACCCATCCAACTTACATTTGTGGGTTAGTGCTAATATTGGTTTTTCATAACATTTATCTTATTTATATAAGAATCTGCTTGCTTAAATTTTTAGAAGTGGTGGGCTACGATCAGCAGGCAAATGGAAAGAGACTATATCTATCTTTTAGATGTTACACATTAAATAGTGGCAAAACATTGAAAATTATCTTTTATTTTATTTAGTGCTATAAATTCTAAATGGTACAATTAAAAAAAATTAAATTAAATGCAACTTCCTTTAGAATTTTGCTTAACTTTTTTCCTAAATATCTGCGAGATATTAAAGTAAAAGGATTATCGTATGAAATTCTTGAAAAAGCCTTAGATCAAGCTAAGGCAGGAAGATTACATATTTTAGAAAAATTAACCGATACTATTGAAAAACCAAGAGATACGGTTAAAGATCATGCTCCGAAAATGGTAACTGTTATCGTTAAAAACGAATTTATCGGAGCAATTATTGGCCCAGGAGGAAAAGTAATTCAAGAAATGCAAAAAGAAACAGGAACAACTATTGCAATTACAGAAGATGAAAATGAAAATGGTGTAGTAGAAATTCAAGGTACAGATCAAGCAAAGATTGACGAAGTAATTGCTAGAATTAAATCGATTACTTTTAAGCCAGAAGTAGGCGAGACCTATAAAGTGAAAGTGGTTAAAATTTTGGATTTCGGACCAGTAGTTGAATATCTTAATGCTCCAGGAAATGAAGTTTTAGTGCACATCTCTGAATTAGCATGGGAACGCACAGATAAAGTAACCGATGTAGTTAATTTAGGTGATGAGTTTGAAATTAAATATTTCGGAAAAGACCCTAGAACAAAAAAAGATAAAGTATCTAGAAAAGCCTTATTAGAAAAACCAGAAGGTTATGTAGCTAGACCACCAAGAGATAATAATAGATCTCGTGATAATAGAAATAGAGACAATAGAAAACCTAGAAGGTAGTTTTATATGTAATCTATGATTTAAAAAAGGCTTCTAATTATTTTAGGAGTCTTTTTTTGTTAATACATTTTATTATAATGTATTAAATGGTTCTATATAAAGAATATGTTTAATTATATATTTGTAAAATTAAAAAAACTCTAATTTTAAGGGGGAAAATTAGAGTTTTTAACATCTTTAAAAACAACTTCTTAAAGACTTTTTCTTTTTCATTTCAATAATGATGCTACAAATGTATGTAATATAGTGAATATTTATTTTGTAAAAATCACAAAATTTTATTTTATTTTTGTATTTTTCACAAAAAAATATAATGAGTAACAAAAAACAATTTGATAATAAGCTAATTAAGGCTATTAAAGCGAATAGTAATAAAAATTATTCTTTTATCGAAGAGGTTGCTAATGCCTTAGATATAGGTTATGATGCTGCATACAGGAGAATTAATGGTAAAGCTACTATAAGTTTATATGAAACGGTTAAGTTAGCAGAATATTTTAAAATATCTTTAGGTGATTTATTTGATATTAATAAAAAAGAAAGTTTTGTAGTTTCAAAAACAACAGAAATTTTAAATGGACAACATTTAGAACAATATTTTTTAAATTTATCTAAAACTTTAGAGTATTTAAGTAGTAAAAATGGTTCAATGCTATATAGTGCAAAAGATTTGCCAATATTTTATTTTTTACGAGATAATTTACTTTCTAGATTTAAAATATTTGTTTGGTTATATGTTTTAGATGTAAATTTTAAATTTAAAAAAATACGGTTTGATCAATTTAAAATACCTGCATCTTTATTAAAAACAGCTATGAATACGGGTTCATTGTTTGAAAACATTAAAATTACAGAAGTTTGGAATCAAGGTATAATCGATAGTACAATTAACCAAATAATCTATTTTTTTGAAATGAAACTTTTGAATTACAATGATGCAATTTTAATTTGTAAGGATTTAAAAAAAGTAATCGAATCTATAGAGGAAAATTCATGTAGAGGTTTTAGAAATGATGTTGAATATAAATTATATTATAATGAATTATTAATATTGAATAATAATGTTTTAGTTAAGTATAAACATAAAATGAATTTGTATTCCCCGTATTCCCTTTTGCGTTATTATTTGGTTGAAGATCAAGAAACTTGTAGTAAATTTGAGAAGTTTATGTATGATCAATTAACTTTTTCTAAATTATTATCACAGGCAGGAGTTAAGGATAACTCTATTTTTTTTAATCATTTGTATAAAAAAATCGATAAATTAAAACGAAGGATAGAATTAATTAGAGAATTTCCTATAAATTAATTTATGTTTTTGTAACCTTTTTTTGTTTTTCGTCGTATAATAAGTGCACACATTAAAAATCATTTATTAAATTATGAGACAGCTAAAAATTACCAAACAAGTTACGAACCGTGAAACGGCGTCCTTAGATAAGTATTTACAAGAAATCGGTAAAGTAGATTTAATTACTGCCGATGATGAGGTAGAATTAGCACAACGAATAAAAGCAGGTGATGAACGTGCTTTAGATCGTTTGGTAAAAGCAAATTTACGTTTTGTAGTTTCGGTTGCAAAACAATATCAAAATCAAGGCCTTACACTACCTGACTTAATCAATGAAGGTAACTTAGGATTGATAAAAGCAGCTAGACGTTTTGATGAAACTCGTGGTTTTAAATTTATATCGTATGCTGTTTGGTGGATTAGACAATCTATTTTACAAGCATTAGCCGAACAATCTAGAATTGTACGTTTGCCATTAAATAAAATTGGTTCGATTAATAAAATTAATAAAATGTTTGCTCGTTTAGAGCAAGAAAATGAAAGACCACCATCTCCTGAAGAAATTGCAAAGGAATTAGATATGACTATATCTGATGTAAAAGAATCTATGAAAAATTCTGGTCGTCATGTCTCTATGGATGCTCCTTTAATTGAAGGAGAAGATTCTAATCTTTATGATGTATTGCGTTCTGGTGAATCGCCAATTCCAGATAAAAACTTAATGCACGAATCTTTAAAAACGGAAATATTAAGAGCATTAGACACCTTAACTCCTAGAGAAGCAGATGTTGTTTTATTGTATTTTGGTTTAGGAGATCAGCATCCTATGACTTTAGAAGAAATTGGTGAAACTTTTGATCTAACAAGAGAGCGTGTTAGACAAATTAAAGAAAAGGCTATCAGAAGATTAAAGCACACCTCTAGAAGTAAAATATTAAGAACCTATTTAGGATAATATTAAATAAAAATATTAAAGACTGTTTTAAAAGACAGTCTTTTTTTATTTTATGTATTTTTGTAAAAAACTTTATTATGGCACATTTAATTGCTCCTTCTATTTTAGCAGCAGATTTTGCTAATTTGCAAAATGATATTGAAATGATTAATAATAGTGAAGCAGATTGGTTTCACGTAGATGTAATGGATGGTGTTTTTGTACCAAATATTTCTTTCGGAATGCCAGTAATAAAAGCTATAAAAAAACATGCAACAAAACCATTAGATGTACATTTAATGATTGTAAATCCAGATAAATTCATCACTAATTTTAAAAAAGTTGGTGCAGATATTTTAACGGTACATTATGAGGCTTGTCCACACTTACACCGAACTATTCAAGCAATTAAAAACGAAGGAATGCAAGCAGGTGTTTCGTTAAACCCACACACTCCAATTGCAGTTTTAGAAGATATAGTTCAAGATTTAGATGTTGTTTTATTAATGAGCGTTAATCCAGGTTTTGGCGGACAAAAATTCATAGAAAACACCTATAAAAAAGTAATTCAATTACGAGATTTAATCGATAAATCAGGCTCAAAAGCTAAAATTGAAATCGACGGTGGTGTTAATGAAAAAACAGGAGCAAAACTTCTTGTTGCTGGAGTCGATATTTTGGTGGCAGGTTCGTATGTTTTTAAAAGTGAAAACCCTTTAAAAACAATAAAATTATTAAAATCTTTGGCTTTTTAAAAGATAAAAAAGAAACTATTATACCAGTTTAATTTTAAAAGATGTATGCTAATTTTACATGTTTTTTTAGAGAAGTAAAACAGAAAAACAACATATTTTGATGTTGTATTAGTATTTTTTTGAAAAGTAAATTAGTTGCGTTAATAACGAAATTTGAAATTTTTTCAGATGAAAGTAAGCGGATGTTGAATTTATCCAAAAAAATTAAAATAATATTTAGGTATTTCGTTTGTATAATTATTACATTTGAGGTAGATTTATAATTTTGTATAAATTGCATTAATGATAAAACGAATAATCTTACTGTCTTTTGTGTTTTTTAATCTATTAGGACAAGCACAAATAATTAAAAACGATTCTGTTAAACAATATCGTAAAGATTTACGTGTTGGATTAGTATTGTCTGGTGGAGGAGCAAAAGGATTTGCTCATATCGGTGTTTTAAAAGTTTTAGAACGTTTAGGTGTTCGTGTAGATTACGTTGGAGGAACTAGTGCAGGAGCTATGATTGGTGCATTATACGCATCAGGTTATAATGCAAACCAAATCGATTCCATTATTCAATCCTATGATTTTGAAGAATTGGTAAAAGATAATATTTCTAGAGAAAAATATAGTTTTTATCAAAAAGAAATTTCCGAAAAATATGCCATTTCTCTTCCTATAAAAAACTGGAAAATAGGTTTCCCAAGAGCCTTATCTAAAGGACAAAATATTCTTAACGAATTAACTAAATTAACCAAACATGTACATAATATATCCGATTTTAAAAAATTACCCATTCCGTTTTATTGCGTTGCAACAAATATAGAAAACGGAAATAAAGAAGTACTTGAAAGAGGATTTTTACCTTTAGCAATAAAAGCTAGTGGTGCTTTTCCTACCTTATTAGAACCTGTAGAAATTGACGGGAAATTACTAGTCGATGGTGGAATTGTAGATAACTTCCCTATTGATATTATGCAAAAAAAAGATATTGATATCATTATTGGTGTAGATGTACAAGACGCTTTAGAAATTAAAGAAAATTTAGATTCAGCTCCTAAAATAATTATGCAAATAATTAGTTTTCAAATGTATGAAGAGGATGCGGAAAACAAAAATAAAACCGATATATACATGCATCCTAATATTACAGGATATTCTGTACTTTCTTTTGATAAATCTAAAGAATTAATTGCCGAAGGAGAACGAATTGCCATGTTTGAAAAAGAATATTTAGAAGCAATAGCTTTACAACAAATCAAAAAATCTGTTCAGCAAACCAAAAAAATTAATTTGCAAAAAAATAAACAAATAAAAATACAAAAAATTAAAATTAGTGGACATAAAAACTATACGCACAAATATATTTTATCTAAACTTAATTTATCGGAAAACGATTCGTTAAGTTATGAAAAATTTAATCAATGTATAACTGGTTTATCTGCAACCAATAATTTTGAAAGTATCGATTATAAATTTATAAAATTAAAAAATGGTAAAACAAATATTGAATTTAATTTAAAGGAAAATCCGATATTTAATAGTTTGCAATTAAGCACACATTTTGATGATTTATATAAAACAGGAGTACTGATTAACTTTACTTCAAAACACGCACTTACTAATAATGATATTTTTTCAGTTGATTTTGTAGTTGGTGATAATTTACGATATAATATAGATTATTTAGTAGATAATGGCTACCATTGGCAATTTGGACTTAACACAAAATATACTACTTTTAAAAAAAATTATACCATAGATAAAGGTAGTACGACCAGTATTTTTAATTTAAAACAAGATATTAAGTATAATGATTTTACGACACAAATTTATTTACTTTCTAAATTTGGCGAAAAACTAGGATTAAAATTAGGTGTTGCTCATAAATATTTAAAAATATATTCGAAAAATACTTACGATCAAAAAATATTTTTTGATAATAGACATTACTTTAATTTATTCGGAAACCTTACTTTAGATACTTATGATGCTAAATACTTCACCAAAAAAGGTTGGTATTTTAATAGTAACTACCAAATTTATTTTGACTCTTCTAATTTTGAGAAAAAATCCTTAGAAACATTTTCTATTATCAGAGGAAAAGTTGGTTATGTAAAAACATTTTACGATAAATTGAGTTTAAAAGCAGAAGTAAGTTTAGGTTCTGTTTTCGGAAGTAGTTCTACTTCTTTTAAATACTCTTTAGGAGGGAATAATAAAAATTTCATCAATAATTACGAACCTTTTTACGGCTATGATTTTGCAAGTTTACAAAACAATGCGTATATAAAATCTCAAATTACATTACAGTATAATATATATCAAAAACACTATCTAAATTTTACGGAAAACACCGCTGGTTTAAACGAAAAAATATTTTCTAACGGAACTGCTTTTGACGACTTAAAAACAGGTTATGCTGTTGGTTATGGCTACAACTCGTTTATTGGTCCTTTAGAGTTAAAATATGCTTGGTCTCCTGACACCAATCAGAATTTTTGGCATATTAATCTTGGTTTTTGGTTTTAAATTTCTATTTTGCATTAAATTATAAATTTTTGACTAAAAACTTACATATTGTTTCTTTTGACGTGCCATTTCCTGCAAATTACGGTGGTGTTATCGATGTTTTTTACAAAATAAAAGCACTACATAAATTAGGTGTAAAAATTTGGCTACATACATACGAATATGGTAGAGGTAAACAAGATGAATTACTAAAATATTGCGAAAAAATTACCTATTACAAACGCTCAAAATCACCATTGAATTTACTATCAAGAAAACCATTTATTGTAAAATCAAGAAGCGATAGTAATTTAATAAAAAACCTAAAAAAAGATAAGAATCCAATTCTTTTTGAAGGATTGCATACTACGTATCCGTTAATAGATTTTGAATTTAACGATAGAATAGTATTGATTCGTTCGCATAATATTGAACATAAATATTACGATGGCTTAGCAAAAAGCACGAATAGTATTTCTAGGAAATCCTTTTTTAAACAAGAAGCAAGAAAACTAAAACACTACGAAAAAATAGTAAAAAAAGCAAATTACATTTTAACCATTTCACCATTTGAACAACAATATTTTAGTAAAAAATACGGTTCTATTGCTAAATACATCCCTGTTTTTCATAAAAATGAAGCAATAATAAAGCTTTCCGATACAGGTAAATTTGCATTATATCATGGTGATTTACGCGTATCGGATAATCAAAAAGCAGCTCTTTTTTTAATAGATGTTTTTAAAAAATCTGATATACCTCTTGTTATCGCAAGCAGTTATTCAAATACCGAAGTAGAAACAAAAATTAAAGGACACAATAATATTAAATTTGTATTTTTAAATACTAAAGACAACCAACAATTAAATACTTTATTTACAAATGCACATATAAATGTTTTACCGACTTTTCAAAAAACAGGCATTAAATTAAAATTAATTCACGCACTTTTTCAAAGTAGGTTTTGTGTAGTAAATAGTGCAATGGTTATCGATACAGGTTTAGAGTCTTTATGTGAAATTGCCGATACACCAAATGATTTTTTAAAAGCAGTTACCAATTGTTTTACTAAAAATTACGATGCATCTGAAATAGATAAACGAAAGCAGATTTTAAAACCATTTAATACTTTAGAAAATGCCAAAAAAATAGTTGAATTATGCAGCCTTTAAAATTTTATAGCAACGGAAAACTTTTAATTACAGCAGAATATCTAGTGCTAAACGGAGCAAAAGCATTGGCATTACCAACTATTTTCGGACAAACATTACAGGTAAAACAAATAAAAGACAACACAGCTAGTATTTATTGGAAAAGCTACGATTACGATAAAAAAATTTGGTTTGAAGCTAGTTTTACAACCGAAAATTTTAAAATTATTGCTTTTGAAAATTTATCGAATTCCTCTAAAAAAATTGCGTTAAAACTACAAGAAATTTTACAAAAATGCAGAGAATTAAATTCCTCTTTTTTAAAATCAAGGGATACTTTTTTTGTCCAAACGTATTTAACATTTCCTAAAAATTGGGGTTTAGGTACATCCTCAACTTTAATTAATAATATTGCAAAATGGGCAAATATTAATGCTTTTACCTTACAATTTTCGGTTTTTGGAGGAAGTGCTTACGATATTGCTTGTGCACAAAACGATTTACCTATTTTGTACCAATTAAAAAATAAAATTCCAAGAATAACAAAAGCAATATTTCAACCAAAATTTAGCAATAACTTATTTTTTGTTTACCTAAACCAAAAAAAAAATAGTAGAGATGCTATTGCTCATTATCAAAAAAAACAAATAGATTTACAGCCAATAATTTCGCAAATAAATACTATAACCAATCAATTATTAGATATCGATATTTGTTTGAAAAAATTTGAAAATTTACTTGAAAAACACGAGCAAATTATTTCAGATATTATCCAAATAAAACCAATAAAACAACAATTATTTTCTGATTATTTCGGAACAATAAAAAGCCTTGGAGCTTGGGAAGGCGATTTTATTTTAGTAACAGGAAACGAAAAAACACCTGCATATTTTAAAAATAAAGGATATACTACCATTTTAAAATATACAGATATAATTTATAACTCTCACTCATAATTCATAAGTCATCACTCACAACTCATCACTATAAACCAACAATTCCGTATATTTGCTTTTCAAAAAATAAAAAACCTTGGCAAAAACAAAAAGAGTAACACCTTTAATGAAACAATACAACGCTATTAAAGTAAAATATCCTGATGCGATGTTACTTTTTAGAGTTGGAGATTTTTACGAAACTTTTGGCGAAGACGCAATAAA
>CAMZLT010000101.1 GCA_947311745.1 uncultured Flavobacteriaceae bacterium
CATCATGCATAACAGGAATATCTAATTCCTCTTTTAAACGACGTTCAATTTCAAAAGCTTCAGGTGCTTTAATATCTTCAAGGTTAATTCCACCGAATGTCGGAGCGATAGCTTTTACTGCTTCTATAAATTTATCAACATCCGTAGCATCTACTTCAATATCAAAAACATCAATATCTGCAAAAATTTTAAATAGAAGGCCTTTTCCTTCCATTACAGGTTTGGATGCTAAAGGACCAATATCTCCTAAACCTAAAACCGCTGTACCATTAGATATTACACCAACTAAATTACCTTTTGCAGTATATTTATATACATCGTCTGGCTTGTTTTTGATTTCCAAACAAGGAGCTGCAACACCTGGCGAATATGCTAAAGATAAATCTCTTTGTGATGCATATTTTTTTGTAGGAATAACTTCTATTTTACCCGGTTTAGGTTTGGAGTGATATACTAATGCTTCTCTGTTTTTTCGATTGATACTCATGTCTGTTCATTTTAAAGCGAAAGGCAAAGATACAAGATTTTTAAATTAGAATTTACGTTTTTTTTTGTTTCTTGATTGTGATTCCGTTGTGGAGACGTTTTGCAAAACGTCTCCACGATTATCTTAACCTGCAATTTTTCTAAGAAAATATTCTCTGTTTTTGGTTGCAATGGTAACAAAATATGCACCATTCTGCGAATAATCATATCCTTTTTTTTGGCGAATTCTATGCGATATTTTTTTTGGTATTTTTTTGTCATTTCTCAGAATTTTATTCAAATTTAATGAAAAATAATGGTCAAAATTTTATGGGTTTTTAGGTGTTTTCTTGAAATTCTGCAATTATTGATAATTCTCATTTATTTATGAAAAATAAAAGGTATTTTTGCACAGTTAATCAAATATAAATAAACAAAATGAAAAAAATTATCTTTATTTTTATAGTAGTACTTAGTTTTACTGCTTGTAAAAAAGAAAACAAAAATGTAGATGTTAAAAAGGAAACCGTAAAAACCGAAAAATTAGTTTCTTTTGGTAAAAAAATTACAGCAGATAACTTTGTATCCAAAGATAAAATTTTGAATACGTTTAAAAATTTAAAAAAAGGCGATACTGTTGCTGTTAAATTTAAAACAAAGATTAACAAATCGTGTAAGAAAAAAGGATGTTGGATGCGTTTAGATTTAGGTGATGATCAAGAAACCTTAGTTCGTTTTAAAGATTATGGTTTTTTTGTGCCTTTAAATGCACAAGGTAAGGAAGTCATCGTAAATGGCAAAGCATATCTAGATGTAGTAACCGTAGATCAATTACGCCATTATGCAAAAGATGAAGGTTTAAGTGAGGAAGAAATTAATAAAATCACTGAAGAAGAAGTTACTTTTGCAGTAGAATCGGATGGTGTTTTATTGGTGGAATAATTTTTTAAAATAAAATATTTCGGGTTTCATCTTTGATGAAACCCGAAATAATATAAGCAAAATGATAAAAAAAATAGCTATATACACCCTTTTAATTTCCTTTTTTGTTTCTTGTAATTCAAAAAATGAAAAGAAGGAAATTTTAAAAACCAAAAAAAAAGAGGAACTAGTAATGTATAAACCGTCAGAAATGACAGAGCTTATGCGTGAAATGTTTCTTTTTCAAGAAAATTCTAAAAAGCAAATTGAAAAAGGCGAATTGCCTTTAGATTTCCCAAAAAGATTTAAAAAAATACATACAGCAGAGTTGTCTGATCAATTTGAACACGATGAATCTTTTCAGAATTTTACAAAATTATACCTTCAAAATATTGAAAATTTAGGCAATTCTACTAAACAAAATGCAAAAGAGAATTTTAATATTGCTATTCGTTCTTGTATTGCTTGTCATCAAACCACATGTACAGGTCCGATTAAAAGAATTAAAAAGCTGCTAATTAAATAAAATTTACAAGTAAGCATTACGTTAAAAATGTTTAAATTTGTCGCTCATTTTATACAAATATGAGCGAAGTAAAAAAAACACTCAACTTTATTGAGCAAATAATAGAAACGGATTTAAAAAACGGATTAGATAAAAATAAACTACGTTTCCGTTTCCCTCCTGAACCAAATGGGTATTTGCATATTGGACACGCAGCATCTATTTGTCTTAATTTCGGATTAGGATTAAAATATAATGCACCTGTAAATTTGCGTTTTGATGATACAAACCCAGCAAAAGAGGAGCAAGAATATGTAGATGCTATTAAAAAAGATATTCAATGGTTAGGCTTTAAATGGGATAAAGAATTGTACTCTTCTAATTATTTTCAAAAATTATACGATTGGGCAATTCAAATGATTCAAGATGATTTGGCTTATGTAGATGATTTGTCTTCCGATGAAATGGCAAAACAAAAAGGAACACCAACCGAACCAGGCGTGGATAGTCCAAATAGAAATCGTTCGGTTGCCGAAAACCTCACTTTATTTGAGCAAATGAAAAATGGTGAATTACCAGAAGGTTCTCACGTTTTACGTGCTAAAATTGATATGAAACATACCAATATGTTACTGCGAGATCCGATTATGTATCGTGTTTTACACAAAGCACATCATCGTACAGGTACAGACTGGAAAATTTATCCTATGTACGATTGGACGCATGGCGAATCTGATTATATCGAACAAATATCACATTCCATTTGTACTCTAGAATTTAAACCACATCGCGAATTATACGATTGGTTTTTAGATCAAATTTATACCGATGGTTTACGACCAAAACAACGTGAATTTGCTAGACGAAACCTTAGTTATACTATAATGAGTAAACGTAAATTATTACGTTTGGTACAAGAAAATTTCGTTACTGGTTGGGACGATCCGAGAATGCCAACTATTTCTGGTTTACGCAGACGAGGATACACACCAAAATCAATCGTACAGTTTAGTGAAATTTCAGGAATTACTAAAAGAGATAATGTTACGGATGTTGCTTTACTAGAATACTGTATTCGTGAGGATTTAAACAAAACTGCACCAAGAGTTATGGCTGTTTTAAATCCTGTAAAATTGGTGATTACTAATTATCCTGATGATAAAGAGGAATTTATCGACGCAAATTATAACGATTACCAAGATGGCTTTGGAAGTAGAAAAGTGCCTTTTTCAAAAGAAATCTATATCGAAAAAGAGGATTTTAGAGAACAGGCAAATAAAAAATATTTTCGTTTAAAATTAGATGGTGAAGTGCGTTTGAAAAATGCTTACATTATCAAAGCAAATGATGTACTCAAAGACGAAAACGGAAACATAACTGAAATACATTGTACTTATGACGTAGATTCGTTAAGTGGAAGTGGTACAGAAGCAAGTAAGCGTAAAGTAAAAGGAACGCTACATTGGGTTTCTAAAAAACACGCTATAAATACTGAGGTTAGAATTTACGATAGATTGTTTTTAGATGAAGCTCCTGATAGCCATAGAGGAAAAGATTTTATCGAATTTATTAACCCAAAATCGTTAATTGTAAATAAAAAAGCACTGCTTGAACCTAGTTTACAAAGTGCTAAAATTGGAGATACATTTCAATTTCAACGATTGGGATATTTTACAGTAGATACCGATAGTACCGAAAATAATTTGATTTTTAATAGAACAGTTGCTTTAAAAGATTCTTGGGCAAAGCAAGAGAATAAAGCAAAAAAGACACAAACTCCTGCAAAAAATGAAAAGCTAGAAGCTGTTATGGGGTTTGCTGGTAAATATTTAAAATCTAGAGAGGAAACGGAACGCCAAACTCTTATTAAGAATATTTTTGATTTAGCAAAAGATATTCCAACCGAAGTGGTACTTACTTTAGTGGAAAACGCAGGAAGTAATAAAGAATTTTTAGCTAGTTTAATGTTGTTAAATAGTATGAATATTGAAATCCATACTTCCGATAAGGAAAAAATTATTCCGTTTGTAGCGAAAGCTTTGGAAATGAAAAATTCGTATGTACGTTTTCAAGCCGTTGATGCTGTTGGTAAATACGATTTAAAATCGAATTATTTAGGTACATTGCAACAAATGGCAAATGCAGATAAAAATAGACACGTTATTGAACGTTTAAAGGAAATTTTATAGCATTTTGTAAGCAAAAAAAATGAAAATAGTAGCACAAATAAAGCAACCGATTTTAACAGAAATGGAAATTTTTGAAAACCGTTTTAAAGATTCTATGGTTTCAAAAGTTCCGTTATTAAACCGAATTACGCATTATATTGTTCGCCGAAAAGGAAAGCAAATGCGTCCGATGTTTGTGTTTTTAGTGGCAAAAATGGTTTCTGGCGGAAAGGTTATTGATCGTACCTATCGTGGTGCTTCGGTAATTGAACTAATTCATACTGCAACTTTGGTGCATGATGATGTGGTTGATGATAGTAATCGCAGACGAGGATTTTTCTCGATAAATGCACTTTGGAAAAATAAAATTGCAGTTTTAGTTGGCGATTATTTATTGTCTAAAGGTTTGCTACTTTCTATTGATAACGATGATTTTGATATACTTAAATTAATTTCTATTGCAGTTCGTGAAATGAGCGAAGGAGAACTCCTTCAGATAGAAAAAGCACGGCAATTAGATATTACCGAAGCAGTTTATTTTGAAATTATTCGTCAGAAAACAGCAACTTTAATTGCTGCATGTACTGGTATTGGTGCAGCTTCGGTAGGAGCAGAACAGTCTGAAGTTGATTTAATGCGTACTTTTGGCGAATATATCGGAATTGCTTTTCAAATAAAAGACGATTTATTTGATTATTCTAATGCTAAAATAGGTAAACCAACTGGTATTGATATTAAAGAGCAAAAAATGACTTTACCTTTAATTTACACTTTAAATAATTGCTCGGAAAAGGATAAAAAATGGCTAATTAATTCGGTTAAAAACCATAATAAAGATAAAAAACGAGTAAAAGAGGTTATTAAATTCGTAAAGGATAATGGTGGAATTGAATATACCATTTCTAAGATGAAAATCTATCAAAAAAAGGCTTTGGAAATTTTAGAAAAATATCCTAATTCGGATTATAAAAAATCATTAATTACGATGGTTGATTATGTGATTAGTAGAGAAATATAATGTTTTTTTGATGTGTTATTCGTTAAAAGCATCTAAAATTTCTTTTAGTAATACGTTTTGGTGTTTTTTGTTTCCGTCTAATCCTGTTCGGACAATTACCAAATCTTTATCAGGAAAAATATAGACAAATTGCCCTTGGTAACCATCGGCATAATACATATTTTTTGGTACATCAGGGAAATCACCACTTGTGTTTAACCAAAAATGTCCTCCGTAAATGCCTTTAGATGTATTGGTAGGTTTTCTTGTAAAGTCAATCCACGATTTGTTAAGAATTTGTTCGCCATTCCAGTTGCCATTGTGTAGGTACAATAAGCCGAATTTTCCCCAATCTCTAGCAGTTGCCCAGCCATACGAGCTACCAATATAATTTCCTGAAAAATCGGGTTCTATTAGCATGGAGTGCATACCTATTTTATCGATAAATTCGTCGTACCAAAAGTCTAAATAGGCTTGTTGTGAATTAAATTGGTTTCTAATGAATCCACTTAATAAATTGGTTGTTCCGCTAGAGTAGTTCCACGATTCGTTTGGTTTGCCAACAAATTGTTTTTTTAGTTGTGTTTTACTCATATCACCATCTACAAAAAGCATTTTGGTAACGTCGCTAATTTTGGTGTAATCCTCTTGCCAAGCCAAACCGGAATTCATGTTTAGTAAATTTTTTAGTGTGATGTTTTTACGATTGTCGTTTTCCCATTCTTTAAATAAATTCATTTGATTTAGTGTGATTTTTTGTTGTTTTTCAAGTACTCCTAAAACGGCAGAGGTAATACTTTTTGTCATTGACCAGCCTAAAAACATAGCGTTTTTATCAAAACCATTTTTGTATTTTTCAAAAATAATATGGTCTTTATAAATTACTACAATAGCACGTGTTTTTTTAATTTCTGGTTCTTTTGTAAATGCATTATCTATTGCTGCTGCTAATTTTTTATAGTCAATATTTTGAAATAGAGTATCTTTTTGAGGTAAATTTCCGTAAGGATATGGCAGATTTTTTGGCTTTAGACTTCGTTTTGGTACATAAGCGGTTTGAAACGATTGTACATTTTCTGGTAATAAAATAACACCAAGTCCTTTTTTAAAAACAGCGGTTCGTTTTTTTAGACCATAAACTGTTGTGCTGACTGATTTTTCGGATAAATTCACCGTATTTTTTGCTAAATCCATTGATTCTATATCGTTATCCGTTTTCTCGGTAAAGGCTTGATTTCTACCTGCAATAAATAAATGCGAAGCGATACTTTTTGAGGAAAAACCACTAATAATATCAAATTTAGGATAAATGGCAAATTTAAAATAAGCAATTCCGATAAGGAGAAATAACAATAGTATTTTAAGAAATTTTTTCATAAGGATAAAGTTAAGCTACAAATATAAACGAATTCTTTTTAGTAATTTTAAAAAGAATTTATACTTTTGTTTAAATATCCTTATGTAAACTAAATTATCATGAATAAAATTATTGTATTGTTTGTTAGCTTGTTTTTAATAATTTCTTGTAAACAGGAAAAGAAAACAACAGAAAAAACCATTAAAAACACTAAAAAAAATATGCAATCCGATTCTGAAAGTACTAAAATTGCAAAAAAACTAAACCAATATGTTAAGGTAGAATTAACAACCGATGTTTCTAAATTATCCGATAATGAAAAGAAAATGATTCCGCTTTTAATAGAAGCAGTAAAAATAATGGATGAATTGTTTTGGTACCAAACCTATGGTGATAAGGATGCTTTATTACAATCTTTTTTAGATACAAATACTAAAGAATTTGTAAAAATAAATTACGGTCCTTGGGATAGGTTAGCAGATAACAAATCTTTTTTAAAAGGAGTAGGAGAGAAGTCTTTAGGAGCAAATTATTATCCGAAAGATATTACAAAAAAAGATTTTGAAAAACTAAATTTAATAGGAAAAGACTCTTTATATACCTATCTTGAAAAAGATGAAAACGGAACGATTAAAATTATAGGGTTTAGCCAAAAACATCGAGCAAAATTATTAAAAGCTTCTGAATATTTAATGCAAGCAGCAGCTTTGGCAAAAAATAAAGGATTTAAAAATTATTTATTGGCTAGAGCAAAAGCGTTGTTAAACGACGATTATTACAATAGCGATTCGTTATGGATGGATATGAAAACAAACCATTTGGATGTTGTAATTGGACCTATTGAAACGTACGAGGATCAGTTGTTTGGCTATAAAGCAGCTTACGAAGGCTATGTTCTAGTTAAAGATATGGAATGGAGTAAAAAATTAGCACACTTTGTAACTTTTTTACCTGAATTACAACAAAATCTACCAGTAGCAGCAAAATATAAAGCCGAAAAACCAGGAATAAAATCCGATTTAAATGCGTACGATGCTATTTATTATAGTGGTGAAGCAAATACAGGAGGAAAGACCATTGCGATTAATTTGCCTAATGACGAGCGTGTACAGCTTAAAAAAGGAACAAGAAGGTTGCAACTTAAAAATGTAATGCAAGCAAAATTTGATAAAATTTTAGTGCCAATTGCTAACGAATTGATAGATAAAAAACAACGTAAGTATATTACTTTTGATGCTTTTTTTGCAAATACAATGTTTCATGAAGTTGCACATGGTTTGGGTATAAAAAATACTATAAACGGAAAAGGAACGGTTCGTACTAGTTTAAAAGATTTATCCTCAGCTTTAGAGGAAGGGAAAGCGGATGTTTTGGGTTTATATATGGTTATGCAACTGCACAAAAAAGGCGAATTGAAAGGCGATATGAAAGATTTTATGACCACCTTTATGGCTAGTATTTTTCGTTCGGTTCGTTTTGGTGCAGCAGATGCTCATGGAATTGCAAACATGATTCGTTTTAATTATTTTAAAGAAAAAGGAGCTTTTGTTCGTAATGAAAACGGTACATATACTTTAAATTACGATAAAATTATGGAAGCAATGGATGCTTTATCTGGTTTAATTTTAACCTTGCAAGGAAATGGCGATTACCAAGCGGTAGAAAAATTAGTGCAAGAAAAAGGAATTGTACCTAAACAATTGCAAAAAGATTTGGATAGATTACTCGAAAAAAATATTCCTGTAGATGTTATTTTTAAACAAGGAACGGCTGTTTTGGGTTTGTAATGCTAGTTTAATTGGGTTATAAAAGTTGGGGTTAGCAAAAAAATCAATAAAAAAATATTTTTTTGCATAAAATATTTGTATTGATGAAGACTTTATCAACCAGTTACTTGTATGTTAAAATTACGGAGTTTTTGATTAAGTGCCAAACTTTATTTATGAAAAACTTAACTTTGGGTTTAGTACTTAGTAGTCATTAACTATACAAATTATTGGTATACGTTATTTGTTTAATTCGCCAGTTGATAATAAAAACGCTTCTTTATATTCCAATTTATGAGTATTATGTTTGTGAATTAGCATTGAAGAATAATATGTTTCATCATCAGTTTTTATTTCAACATCATATTTTTCATATTCCATATTAACATCATATTCATTTTTCCAAATTTCGAATAGTCTGTTTCTTGCTTTTTGTTTGAGATCTGAAATGTCGGCTACAAAAGTTAAAACATTATTTTTATCTGTGAAAAAGGCTTTAATTATAGCCGTTAATGTTAATTTAATATCACTATCACCTAATGCACTCTTTGATAAATTAGTTTTTTTAGGTTCAAATCCAAATGTAAAAATGTTATTTCTAAGATGAAAATCGTCGAAATATTCATCGGCATCTGTAAAATATGCGACATACCTCACACCTGACTTAGTGTCAAAAAAATATGTTTTATTATTTAAATTTTTATAGACCTTATAAGGGCAATTTAAGTTTAATTCCTTTGTCATTAAGTTTTTTTAAATCTTTACCTTCGCGAATAAACTTATTAATAATCTTTTTTTTATCAATAGAAGCAATAATTCTTTTATTGATAGAAGGATTTTTTTCTGTATATGTTATTCTAATAGTACCCATTATAGTGCAAATGTACGGATTAATTGTTAAATTAATATAATAATGTTGTTATTTTTATTATGTTAATATCATTAATTGTGCCATTTTAAATGGATGCCAACGGTTTTATATCCGCAGTTTCGTCAAAGCGATATTGTCGTGATGTAAATCTGTTGTAAAGTTAGATTGATTATTTTGCATTTACAAGTAAATTTTATGACTTTTTATAATTTCCCTCCAAAGTTTTATAGCTGATCCGTTTAATTTTAAAAGACGTATACGAATTTATAGCACACTTTGATGTTAAATGGGTGTAATGAAATGTATGAATTTTTTGGGTAAAGTATCACTTCTTTTTTGAAACGGTTACATGAAAATCTTTTAGGTAAAAGGGTTCAAAATAGGCAACATCCTCAAAATCGTTGTTTATAAATTTTTGATAGGCTAATTTTCCCATTTCTTTTGCAGATGGATGGTAGTTTTCTAAAAATATAGCCTTAGAATTGGTAATAATATCTTTTGTTTTAGACGCTCCATCACCTAAAAAATAGACTTTCTTATCGGTTAGGTAGTTTGTAAAAGACTGTTCGTTTAAAATGTGGTTGTTGGTTTGGGTAATTTCTTCCGATTTATCGTTAAAAACAGCAGTGTAAACTTCTAAGCGTCGTGCATCTAAAAGCGGGATAATATACGCATCTTTTACGGTAATGGCATTTGCTAAAATCGTTAGTGTGTTAATGGCAAGTAACGGAATATCTAAGGCAAAACAGAGTCCTTTTACTGCCGAAACACCAATGCGCAAACCTGTGTACGAGCCAGGCCCTTTGCCAACTGCTATTGCATCTAAATCGGTAAGAGTTAGATTGCTTTGCGTTAAAACTTCAAGGATAAATTGGTGTAATTTTTCGGCATGCGAAAAATTTGCAGCACATAGCTCTTTTAAAGCGATAGTAGTTTCATTTTTTGAAATACTTACCGAACAATTTTTTGTAGAGGTTTCTATGTTTAAAATATAAACAGACTTTTGCATATTACAAAACTACATTATTTTGACTCAATTTACAGTTTTACAATTCAATATTATTTATTCAATGATAATAGGTTTGTTGTTGTAAAAGTCTAATACTTTTTGCTTAAAAACAAAATTGTATTTTGCATTGATTACAGCCGTTTTTGCATTGAATAATCTAATTTTTACTAAGTCAAAATCAAAGGAATTCATTGCTCCTAATTTGTAGCGTTCTTGTGCAATATTAAAGGCTTCTTGTTGTGCAGATAAGGAACTTAAAGAGGATTCGTATTGTTTTAAAGACGATTTTGTATCTAAAAAAGCACGTTGAATAGTTTCTCGTAAGCGTAATTTTTCATCGGCAAGTGATTGTTCAATAATTTGTTTGTTTATTTTTGCTTTTTGTATGGATGCTTTGTTTGATTTGCCATCAAAAATAGTGTATCTAGCTGATAATCCGATGCTATGTCCGTGATTATCGTTATATTGATTTGTAATTTTATCGAAAGCACCATCACCACTAAAACGATATGCATACGAAGTATTTAGTCCGTAACTAAGACTAACCGAAGGTAATAAATTTGTCTTGGCTACTTTGATTCCTAAAGCTGCATTTTCAATATTAAGAGTTGCTTTTTTAATTTCAGGTCTGTTTTTTAATGCTGTTTGATAAATAATATCCGAATTATCATATAGTAAAACGGCTTTGTTTAAATTAATTGTAACATCTTGAATATCAAAATTATTTGGCGAAATTTGTATGAGTTGAGCTAAGTTCAATAATGACAAATCTAAATTATTTTCTGCTTGTACTAATTGCTCTTTATTTTGTGCTAAAGTAGCTTGAATGTTTAATAAGTTTGCTCTTGGGTTTACACCAGCATCGATCAATTCTTGCATTTTATTAAGCTGAATTTTGGTGATGTTGATTTGCTCTTGTGCAATTTTTATGTTTTCTTTATTAAGTAATGCGTTTAGGTAATTATTTGCAATTTGTAAACTAATATTGGTTTGGATAGTTTCTAAATCTAATTGGTTAATAGCAACAGTGTTTTTGGTTTGATTAATTAATAATTTATTACGACCTCCGTTATATACATCTACCGAAGCAGAAATACCAAAGTTACTACTTGGATTAATGCGTTTGTATTTAGAATTTACGCCAAAATTTTGTGAAGCATTTGCAAAAACATTAGGTAGTAATCTAGCTTTAGCGATGGTGATATCCTCTTTTGAAAATTCGGTATTTAGTTTGGATTGTTTTATGCTAATATTATTTTCTAAGGCGTAATCTACACACTCTTGTAAGGACCATTTTTTTTGAGAAAATGTAAAAGAGATGCTTAGAAAAAGAAATAGTATAGTAATTTTTGTTTTCATGTGCTTTTATCTTGTTTGGTATAGTTACAAATCTTAAAAAAAATAAGAATTATTATATTGGTATGACGCATGAAGGGCTTTCTTGTTACACAATCAATTTACTTTTTTCTTTTTTTTATTTCGTACGAATAAAAAAATACCTAAAGCCAAAATTAAATACGGAAAAATCATTAAATATACAATTCCGAAATTAATACCTTCAGCCATGGTGCTATCGCCGTTTTCTACTACAGCTTTGCACATTGCACATTGTGCGTAAAAAATATTAGGAAGTAGAAACAATACTAATAAAGTCATTAATTTTAATGCTTTCGCAGTGTTGTTTTTCGTTTGATTTGCCATTTTACCAATTTTATGCATAATACGGATTAATAAGTATATAAACCAACACACCTGTTATGGCAACATATAGCCACAGAGGAAAAGCAATTTTTGCTATTTTTTTATGTAGTTTATACTCTTTATTTCTTGCACGAACAAAGGTAATTAAAACAAACGGAATTACTACAATAGATAAAATAATATGGCTAATTAAAATAAAGAAATAAACAAATCTAATTATACCTTGACCGCCAAATTTGGTATCGCCATGTGTAGCGTGATGTAGAATATACAAGATTAAAAATACAACCGATAAACCAATAGCTGTTTGCATTAAATTTTGATGTAATTGTTGTTTTTTATTCTTAATTGCAATTACTGCAAAAATTAAAATAAGAGCTGTTATAGCATTTATTGTTGCATAAATAGGAGGTAAGAACACAGGTAATTCGATATCTAATTTTATTCTAAATAA
>CAMZLT010000102.1 GCA_947311745.1 uncultured Flavobacteriaceae bacterium
CCTGATGATATTCAAGGAGGAACGTATACCGTTACAAATGTTGGAGGATTTGGCTCTATTATGGGAACTCCAATAATTAACCAACCTCAAGTAGGAATTTTAGCTTTAGGTGCAATTAGAAAAACTCCTTCTGTTATTGAAACTCCTGATGGTGATTTTATTGGTATTCGTCATAAAATGTTCTTGTCGCACTCTTACGATCATCGCGTGGTAAATGGTGCTTTAGGTGGAATGTTTGTAAAACGCGTTGCCGATTACTTAGAGGCTTGGGATGTAAATATGGGATATTAATGTTTTCAATGTAGCAATGTTTTAATGTAGCAATTGATTAATGTAACGATGTAGCAATGTTTTATGTAGCAATTGATTAATGTAACGATGTAGCAATGTTTTAATGTAGCAATTGATTAATGAAACGATGTAGCAATGTTTTAATGTAGTAATTGATTAATGTAACAATGTAGCAATGTTTTAATCTAGCAATTGATTAATGTAACAATGTTCTAATGTAGCAATTGATTAATGTAGCAATTGATTGATTTAACGATGTAACAATGTTCTAATGTAGCAATTGATTAATGTAATGATGTAGCAATGTTTTAATGTAGCAATTGATTGATTTAACGATGTAGCAATGTTTTAATGTAATAATTGATTAATGTAACGATGAGCAATGTACTAATGTGGTAATGTTCTAATGTAGCAATTTTGATGTAGTGCTATTTTATTTTTTTGAAAAATCTACAAAATAACTGTAACTTCGTTGCAAATAAATTCTAATAATTTTACATCTTCATTATTAAAAGCATTTACACTATGCGAATCAATATCAATTTGCCCGATGTTTTCGTTGTTTTTAAATATTGGCACAACTAGTTCTGATTTCACTTCGACACCACATGAAATATAATTTGCTTGCTCGCTAACATCTGAAACTAAAAACGTCTCGTTACTTACGGCTACTTGTCCGCAAATTCCTTTCCCAAACGGAATAATAGTATGTTCGGTTAGTTTCCCTGCAAACTGTGCTAATTTTAATTCATTTTTAGAACCGTTTTTAAAATAAAAACCAACCCAATCGTAATGAGAAACCGATTTTTTTAAATACTCGCAAATATCTTGTAGTGTTTTTTCTTTACTAGTATTAGATTGTATAATATTTAAAATTTCAGATTTTAATTTTTCCATTAGTATTAATTTTTATAAAATATTGTGTAATTTTGAGCAAATATATAAAATCTGTATTGTTGAGAAAGAATAAACCTATAATTCTGTTTTTAGTTAAATTTTTCACTTCCTATTTTTTACTTTTAGGTATATATTCATTTTATTTAAACCGTTCGCAAGTAAAAAAAAATTCTGTTTTTTCTTGTGCAACCATCACTAAAAATGCTGCAGAACAAGCAGCAGGAATTACACGTTTTTTCGGATATAACTCGCAAGTGATACAACATGACAAGGAACTGTCAATGAAAGTATTGGTTAATGATGCGTACGTTGCACGAGTTATTGAAGGTTGTAATTCGGTTAGTGTAATTATTTTGTTTTTATCTTTTATAATAGCTTTTCAAGGTAGTGTAAAAGCAACGCTAATATTTGGATCTTTGGGTTCAGTATTAATTTATATAACAAATTTGATACGAATAGCTATTCTTTCGGTTGGTTTGTACAAATATCCAAAGCAAGAAACTTTATTTCACGATTTAATTTTTCCTGCAATTGTTTACGGAATGGTTTTTATTTTATGGATAATTTGGGTAAATAAATTTTCTAATTATAGCAAAAAATAGGAATGAAAAAACGAAATTTTCATAAAGATTTTAGGTTAAATGGAACTTCGTTTTATTCCGATAAGGAAATATTAGATTTTACGAAAAAAAACATTCCGTTTATAACGAATTTTTTAAGCGATTGGTTTGATAAAAAGGAATTTGTTATCGTGCAAACATCTGGCTCAACAGGAAAGCCAAAACCGATAAAAATTTTAAAAAATCAAATGAAAAATAGTGCTTTGGCAACAGCTGATTTTTTAGAATTACACGAAAAAACAACCGCTTTATTATGCTTATCAACCGATTATATTGCAGGTAAGATGATGCTTATTCGCGCTTTAGTTTTAGGATGGCATTTAGATGTTGTAGAAGCACAATCTACTATTTTACAAGCGGATGAAAAATACGATTTTGTAGCAATGGTACCAATGCAAGTACACAAATCTTTGGCTGATTTATACAAAGTAAAAAAACTATTAATTGGTGGAGGGACAATTTCTAAAAAACTAGAAAAGCAATTGCAAAACGAAAAAACTGCAATTTTTTCAAGCTACGGAATGACCGAAACAATTACGCATATTGCAATACGAAAAGTAAATTTTATCCATACCGAAAAAGACACCTATTATAAAACTTTGCCAAATGTTTTTATATGTTTGGACGAACGAGGATGCTTAGTAATTGATGCTAAAAAAGTGGCGACAGATTTGGTTATTACTAATGATTTAGTAACGATTAAAGATACCTCGTATTTTGTTTGGTTAGGACGAATAGATAACGTCATAAATTCTGGTGGAATTAAAATTATTCCAGAACAAATTGAGGAAAAATTAACTCCAATTATTACTGCTGATTTTTTTATAACTTCTAAAAAAGATGCGATTTTTGGTGAGAAACTTATCCTGCTTATAGAAGGTAATTTTAATGAAAAAACACTTCGTAAAATAAAAGAAACAACCTTGCTTTCTAAATATGAAAAACCAAAGGAAATTCTTTTTTTAGATAAGTTTATTTATACCAAAACAGGTAAAATTAATCGTTTTAAAAATTTGAATTTAATTTCATAAAAATTGGTTATACTATTTTGTCCAGTATACTAAAAAAATACCCTAAGTTCAATTAGTAAATGCACAACGGGTTATATTAAAAATTATTTATTATTTTTGATTCTATTTTAAACTTAAGCATGAAATTAAAATACGTATTACTATTTATTCTATTCCAAACAATATTTGGATTTTCTCAGAAAATAGACTTTAAAAAAAGTATATTTACAATTTCGGATAGCCTGAGACAAAATGCAAACACCGTTATAAGAAATAGTAAAACCGAAGTTAGTATTCATTCTAAAAAAAACATGACCATAACGTACAGTAAATTAATAACTGTATTAAATGCTAACGGAAATAAATTTAAGACCTAGAAAGAGATTTAATTATGAAAACCCTATATTTGTGATGAATAAATTATTGGTTAACCAAAAGTTGCATTTGTAACTTAAATCTTGCATTCTATTACCTCCAATGACAATAAAATTTCAGTAAAAACAACTACAAAAGTACATATACCAATAATACCTACAAATATGTATGAAGAGTTTAGAAATTTTTATTCGAAAAGAGTAAAAAAAATAAATGAAAAAATCGTCTTAATAAAAGATTAATTACTTCATAACCTCAAGTAATTCCACCTCAAAAATGATATCTGCATTTGGTGGAATTACATTTCCTGCTCCTCTCCTACCATACGC
>CAMZLT010000103.1 GCA_947311745.1 uncultured Flavobacteriaceae bacterium
TGCAAAAAAAGTAATTGAGGACTTATTGGAGTTTGGAAATGTGCAACATGCAATTTTAGGTGTTAACGGAGCAGAATTAAACGGTGTTAATGCAAAAGATTTACACACTACTGTAACGGAAGGTTTTTACATCGGAAGTATAGAAAAAAATTCTGGAGCTGAAAAAGCAGGAATACAAAAAAAAGATATTATTATAGGCATCGATGGTGTTAAAATTGCATCATTTTCAGATTTAACAGGTTATATTGGATCAAAAGAACCAAACGATGTGGTGGAAGTAAGGGTTTTACGAAATGAAGAAACACTAACTTTTAAAGTTACTTTAGATAAAAAAGATTCGTATCATGCTAAAAATTTCGGATTTAGTTTAAAAGATTTAACACGAAACGAATTAAAAAAATATCAAATTCGTTCAGGAGCAAAGATAGACACGATACAAAATGACGAATTGTTAAAATACGGAGTTTCGGAAGGATTTATTATTCTAAAAATTAATAATTTACCAATCGAAAATGCTGAACAAGCACAGCAAATACTAAACAATAAAGCTTTTAATCAAGTTTTGCGTATTGAAATGCTTAATCTTAATGGCGAATTAGAACGTTATATTTTTAGATAATTAACCGTGGTGTATTATAAATAAAAGTTGTTCATGTGTATTTAAATGAAATTAAATACACATGAACAACTTTTATTTCAAATTACAAAAAAATGGAAGTATTACGAGTTGTGAAAAACTAAAAATTATTGGTTTAATTGAATATATGAAATTAGTTATCCTTAAAATTTACCAAATTTTGAATATTATTTCATCGCTGATAATAACTGCTGTAACAATCATTCAATACATAAATAAGTTTATCTTTGATAGAAATATCAACAATTTGAAAATTAATATTCTCTAAATGCACAGCAGGTCATTTTATATATTGTGAGTTATTACTAAACTCTATTCAGAATATCCTCATATATTTCAATATAATCAGGTAATACACGATTTAGGGTGAATTTTTCGGAATGTTTTTTTGCGTTATCTTTAAAAGTTGTTAATATTTCCTCATCATTTAAAATATAAAGAGCATTTTTTGCCATATCAATAACATCACCAACAGGACTTAAAAAACCAGTTATATTATGTAAATTAACTTCTGGTAAACCTCCAGAATTAGTAGAAATTACAGGTGTTCTTGCAGCCATTGCTTCTAAGGCAGCTAAACCAAAACTTTCGGTTTGTGATGGTAGTAAAAACAAATCTGAGTAACATAAAATTTTGTTTACTTCGTTTGAATTTCCTAAAAATAAGACTTTTTCTTTAATTTTTAATTCTTTACAAAGTCTGTCTATTTTTTCTCTATCAGGACCATCGCCAACCAATAATAATTTTGATGGAATTTCTTTTTGCACTTCATAAAATATTTTTACAACATCCGCAACACGCTTTACAGGTCTAAAATTACTAATATGTGTAAGAATTCGTTCGTTTGGTTTTGCCAATGAGCTTCTATCACATTCGTCATCGTTTATTAAAGGATATTTATTTACATCAATAAAGTTATAAACCACATCAATTTCTTTTTTAATATCAAATAATCGCAAGGTATCCTCACGTAAACTATCGGAAACCGTAGTAACAGCATCAGAATTATTGATACTAAACTCTACCGCTGTTTTATACGACGGATGACTTCCTACCAAAGTGATATCTGTTCCGTGAAGTGTGGTAACAAACGGGATTTTAACACCTTTTTCTTGTAGCATTTGTTGTGCCATATATGCAGCATACGCATGAGGAATAGCATAATGTACATGTAGTAAATCTAACTTATAACGCAAAACAATATCTACTAATTTGGTGGAAAGTGCCAATTCGTATGGTTGGTAATGAAAAAGTGGATATTCCTCGACAAATACTTCATGAAAATATACATTTTTTGTTAATAAATCCAATCGCACTGGTTGGTGATAGGTTATAAAATGCACTTCGCAACCTTTTTTAGCAAGTGCAAGTCCTAATTCTGTCGCAACTACGCCACTTCCACCAAAAGTTGGATATAAAACGATTCCTATTTTCATTATAAAGCTACTTTGTATTAGATTACATCTGATTCGTCGCAAACTTAGAATAATTCTTTCAAAATATGTATTGTTACAAGACTTTATTTGCTAAATTTGTTCAATTGTTTTAATAAATGGAATTCAATATACTTTCAAAGCACCTAAATACAATCCAAGAAAAAGCAAATGCAGGATGGAAAGCACAACAAATAATGGCTCCAGCTTTACGATTGCAATATAATGAAGAACAAATAAAAGATAGAAATCCTAAAAAAGCTTCTGTTTTAGTATTGCTATATTCAAAAGATGCAAAATTACACTTTGTATTGACAAAACGTGCAAGCTATAAAGGCACACACTCTGCACAAATTAGTTTTCCTGGAGGAAAAGTAAATGACAGCGATAAAACCTTATATCAAACTGCATTAAGAGAGACTTTTGAAGAAATTAATATACATCCAAAACACGTTATTTTACTTAAAGAATTGAGTAAAACCTATATTCCACCAAGTAATTTTTGGGTATATCCATTTTTAGCGTACACTAGTGAAAGTCCGAATTTTAAAAAAAATTACGAAGTTGCTTCCATTTTAGAAGTACCAATTACCGAATTATTTAATGAAAAAAATGTGCGAATTAAAAAAATAAGTACGTCATATATGAAAAATGCCGATGTGCCATATTTTAATTTACAAAAGGAAGTAGTTTGGGGAGCAACTGCAATGATTTTAAATGAGTTAAAAGAATTACTTAAACCAATTTTACAAGAAAATTTAGCAAATAAAAGATAAAAAAAATGAAAGATACTATTACATTTGAGGAATTTAGTAAAGTAGATATTCGTATAGGAACGATAATAAAAGTTACGGATTTTGAGAAAGCACGAAAACCAGCATATCAAATTCATATTGACTTTGGTGCATTAGGAATTAAAAAAACATCTGCACAAATCACCGTTTTGTATACTAAAGATGAATTATTGAATAAGCAAGTACTTGCTGTGGTAAATTTTAAGCCAAAACAAATTGCAAATTTTATGAGCGAATGTTTGATTTTAGGTATTCAAAATGGAGTAGAAGTAGTTTTATTAAAAACCGATGATAACGTTAAAAACGGAAGTGTAGTTTCTTAATTTTACAAAGTTTTATTTGTATATACATGAATTTAAAATCCTTAAAAAATACGTTAGATGGCGAGTTGCAAACCGATGATTTACATAGAATTATCTATGCAACAGATGCTTCGGTATATAGAAAAATTCCTGTAGCAGTTGCATATCCAAAAAACGAAGCGGATATTAAAAAATTAATTCGTTTTGCTACAAAAAATAAGATAACTTTAACACCACGAACAGCAGGAACTTCACTTGCAGGACAGTGTGTTACTAACGGAATTGTAGTAGATTTTTCAAAATATTTTACCAAAATATTGGATTTTGATGAACAAAATAAAATAATAACCGTACAACCAGGAGTAATTCGCGATGAATTAAACGTATTTTTAAAACCCTACGGCTTGTTTTTTTCGCCAAATACATCTACATCCAATCGTTGTATGCTAGGAGGGATGATTGGTAATAATTCCTCTGGTACAACTTCAATAAAATATGGCGTTACAAGAGATAAAGTAGTGAAAATTGAGGCTATTTTAAGCGATACATCAAAAGTGATTTTTAAAGAATTAAACCAACAAGAATTTAAGCAGAAGTGTTTTGGAAATGCTTTAGAAAATAGAATTTATAGAAAAATTAAAGATACACTTAGCAATTCAGAAATACAACAAGAGATTAAAAATGAATTTCCGAAGCCAGAAATTCATCGTAGAAATACTGGTTATGCCGTAGATTCTTTATTAGATTTTTCACTTTTTGGAGGAAAAAATAATACCATTAACCTTAGTGAAATTCTTTGCGGAAGTGAAGGAACACTTGCAATAAATACTGCAATTACTTTAAAATTAGATAGTTTACCGCCAAAATTTAATATATTGGTTGCTTCGCATTTTAATAGTATTCACGAAAGTTTGGAAGCAGTGCAAGTAGCCATGAATCACAATTTATATTTATGTGAATTGATGGATAAAACTATTTTAGATTGCACTAAAAACAATGCTACACAGCTTAAAAATAGATTTTTTATACAAGGTGATCCCAAAGCTATTTTAATGTTGGAAGTTAAAGCAAACTCGCAAATTGAAGCGGAAAAATTAACAGAAAATTTAATATACGATTTAGAAAAACACCATTTTGGCTATGCTCACAGTAAAATTATAGGCAACGATGTAAAAAAGGTAATTGCATTGCGAAAAGCAGGTTTAGGCCTTTTAGGAAATATTATTGGCGATAAAAAAGGCGTTGCTTGTATTGAGGATACTGCAGTTTCGTTACAAGATTTACCTAACTATATTTCGGAATTTACAAAACTAATGGCTACTTTCAAGCAAGATGCTATTTATTATGCACATGCAGGTGCTGGAGAATTGCATTTGCGTCCGATTTTAAACCTAAAAAAGAAAAAAGATGTCGCTCTTTTTAGAGAAATCACGACTAAAACAGCAAAGTTAGTAAAAAAATACCAAGGTTCGTTTAGTGGTGAGCATGGTGATGGCATTGTACGTGCAGAATTTATTGAACCTATGATCGGAAGTAAAAATTATTCCCTTTTAAAGGAAATAAAACAAACTTTTGATGCAAATACTATTTTTAACAAAGGAAAAATAATTTTCGAACAAAAAATGGATGTCAATTTACGGTATAAAGCCGATAGAATTGAACCAAATATTCAAACAAAATACGATTTTTCAGATAATAAAGGTATTTTGCGACTTGCCGAGAAATGCAACGGTTCTGGCGATTGCCGAAAACCGCAAAGTAGTGGAGGAGTGATGTGTCCGAGTTATCGTGCTACTAAAAACGAAAAGGACACAACACGAGCAAGAGCAAATACTTTACGAGAAATTTTAACCAATTCAGGTGCAAAAAATCCGTTTGATAGTAAGGAATTAAAAGCTGTTTTTGATTTGTGTATTAGTTGTAAGGCTTGTGCAAGTGAATGTCCGAGTAATGTGGATGTTTCGATATTAAAATCGGAATTTTTATACCAGTATCAAAAAGAAAATAAACCCAGTTTACGGACAAAATTATTTGCAAATACTAGTAAATTTATGCCATTTGCAAGAGTTTCGCCAAATGCTTTTAATTTTATTAGTAATTTTTATTTCACTAAAAAAATACTTGGAATTACTACCAAACGAAACCTTCCAAAAATTAGTAAAAAAACACTTTTTAATATATTAAAAAACAAAAAAAGTAATTCTTTTAATGAAAAACTAAAAAAAGTCTATTTATTTATAGATGAATTTACGAATAATTATGACGTACAAATTGGTTTAGATACCTATAATTTAGTAACTAAATTAGGTTATGAAGTTGCTATAATTGCACATGTTGAAAGCGGTAGAGCACAAATTTCAAAAGGCTTTTTAGATGAAGCTAAGGTATTAGCAAATAAAAACATGGAGATATTTAAAGATATAATACATAAAGATTCGGTTTTAGTTGGTATAGAGCCTTCAGCAATTTTAACATTTAGAGATGAATATTTGCGATTAGCAGACAATAGAGTTGTGGCTAAAAAAATAGCAAAATATACCTTTACTATTGAGGAATTTATCGCTTCAGAAATTTCACAAAAAAATATAACATCTAATTTATTTACCAATCAAAAAAAACAAGTAAAGATTCATACACATTGCCATCAAAAAGCTTTATCAAACTCAGATACTACATTTAAAATGCTGAATATTATTCCAAATTACAAAGTAACTATTTTGAATACAGGATGTTGCGGAATGGCTGGCTCGTTTGGTTATGAAGCAGAACATTATGATGTTAGTATGCAAATTGGGGATAATTCAGTTTTTACTAAAATTAGAAATTGTGCAAAAGATACTGAAATATCCGTTTCAGGAACTAGTTGCAGACATCAAATTTTTGATGGAACAAAACGAAAAACAAAACATCCAATTAGTATTTTATTAGATGCATTGATCTAAAAAAAATATTACATTTCCATATTGTGATATACGTTTTGTACATCATCATCATCTTCTAATCGTTCTAAGAGTTTTTCTACATCTTTTTGATGCTCTTCAGAAAGTTTTTTGGTGTTTGTTGGTATTCTTTCAAAGCCAGAGGATAAAATTTCCAATTCGCGTTCTTCTAAATATTTTTGCACGCTTCCAAATTGGTCAAATGGAGCATAAATTATAATACCATCATCATCTTGAAACACTTCTTCTACTTCAAAATCTAATAAATCTAATTCTAATTCTTCTAAATCGATTGAATCGTTACTTGTAACTCGGAAATTACAAGTTCTATCAAACATAAAAACAACAGAGCCTGAAGTACCAAACGTACCATCGCATTTATTAAAAGCAGCACGAACATTTGCAACTGTTCGATTATTATTATCCGTTGCAGTTTCTACTAAAATGGCAATTCCGTGAGGAGCATATCCTTCAAAAAGTACTTCTTTATAATTTGCAGTATCTTTATCCGAAGCTTTTTTTATAGCTCTAGCGACATTATCTTTAGGCATATTTGCTGCCTTTGCATTTTGAATAACAGCTCTTAACCTTGCATTTGTGTCAGGGTTTGGACCTCCTTCTTTAACAGCCATTACAATGTCTTTACCAATACGAGTAAAAGTTTTTGCCATTGCTGACCAACGTTTCATTTTACGTGCTTTTCTAAATTCAAATGCTCTTCCCATTTTCTATCTTTTTAGTTTAATTTTACCAAGTTTCACCTGCTTGTTCCTTCATGTCAGCAACAAATTCTCTTATATCTGCAATATTCATCTTATTAGAAATATCTTCCATATTTGATAGTAAATAGGTAAGACTTTCTGCAGGATTAATATCTACATCTGCATCCTCTTTTTCTACTCCTTCGATTGGTTCATCGTCAGGAATGGCAACATTAAAAGTATTATTTTTTTCGATATGTTGATAGGTTAATCGTAGTGCTTTTGCTAGTAAAGGTTGATTTTCATCTACAACCATTACACGTAAAGCTTTTAAATTATCAATTATAGAATCTGAAATTCCGTTTGCTGCAATTTCAGCTTTGATTTCTTTTAAAATTTTATAGTACTTAGAATTGTTCAAAATATTTATTTTATCAGTTATCTTGCAAAGATAAAATATTTAAGAAATAAAAACCAAAAGCTATTGATTAATTTTAATGAATACTTTCTTTTTTAAAAAAATTAGTATAAATCCACATAATAGTAAAAGTTGGAATGAAATCTGTCCAAGGAGCAATTTCTTCAACAAATACTAAAGCACTGGCGATTTTACTTGGTATACCTTTATACAATTTAAGCATTAAATATGCCGAAACTGGTGCCCAAATTATATCTGAAAATTCACCAATTGTAGGGATTACAAAAGAAACCAATCCTATTAAATCTAAAATAATACTAATTGCTAAAAGTGTATATTTATTTTTCATAGTTTCTATTTAATTGCTACAAAATATATACCAAATTTTAGTGTAAGTTAGAATCTATTAGTTTTAAAAATTCCAATCGTGTTTCTACATTTTTAAAAACACCTCTAAAAGCAGAAGTTGTGGTAACAGAATTTTGCTTTTGTACACCACGCATCATCATACACATATGCGAAGCCTCAATAACAACTGCAACGCCTTGCGGTTTTAACACTTTATTTATCACATTTACTATTTGATCGGTTAAGCGTTCTTGTACTTGTAATCGACGAGCAAAAACATCTACAATTCTAGGTATTTTACTCAATCCAACAATTTTTCCATTAGGAATATATGCAATATGTGCTTTCCCGAAAAAAGGTAGCATATGATGTTCGCAAAGTGAATACAATTCAATATCCTTTACAATAACCATTTCGGAATAATCTTCGTTAAACATAGCAGATTCTAAAATTTTTTCAGGATCTAAATCATAACCATGTGTTAAAAATTGCATTGCTTTTGATGCACGCTCAGGAGTTTTTAAAAGGCCTTCTCGATTTGGATTTTCGCCGATTTCAGTAAGAATGGAAAGGTATTTTTTTTTAATTTCCTCGGTTGTTTCTATGCTGTATTCTTCAAATTTATTATAAGACATTATTTATATATTTTATGTGTGATAAAAATACAAAAAGATTTGCTTATAAATAATTATAAACAAATCTTTTCAACCAAAATAACCAAAAAATTTATTTTTTTAATTTTTCTTTGAATTTTTTTCTGAATTTAATCAATTTCGGATTAATAACAGCGTTGCAATATCCTTGTGATTTATTGTTATTATAATAATCTTGATGGTAGTTTTCAGCAACATAATAGTCTTTAAAAGCTGTAATTTGAGTTACGATTTTATCGGTAAATACTTTTTCAGTTTCTAAGGATTTAATAAATTTAATGGCTTTTTCTTTTTGTGCTGTATTATGATAAAAAATTACAGAACGGTATTGCGTTCCTACATCAGCTCCTTGTCTATTTAAAGTTGTTGGATTATGTGTTGCGAAAAAAACATCTAATAATTCGTCAAATGTAACTTTATTTGGGTTAAATGTAATGTGTATTACTTCTGCATGTCCTGTTATTCCAGTACAGACATCACGGTAAGTAGGATTTTTAGTTTCACCACCACAATAACCAGATTCTACATTTTCTACACCTTTCAATTCCGAAAATATAGCTTCTGTACACCAAAAGCATCCACCGCCAAAAGTTGCGTATTCTAATTTTTGTTTGTTCATATTGTTATTTTTTAAAGTAAAGGCTGCTAAACTTAATGCTACTATAAGAATAAAAAAACGTTTCATATACTAATAATTTGTTCTGTTAGTCTGTAAATAAAATTAATCCTTACAAATCGGAATTAAAAATATTTTTAAGATTTTGCATGACTTTATCAAGCATTTCATCGGTAAAATCTAAATGCGTTACGATTCGTATTTTTCCTTGTCCCATTTCGGAAATTAAAATATTTTTTTCTTTCATTTTTTCGATAAAATCGGAAGGATTTATGCTTTCAATCAAATTAAAAATAACGATATTAGTCTCGACAGGTTCTACATTTACAACAAAATTTAGATTTTCTAATAAATTTGCAATTTTCTTTGCTTTGTTATGATCTTCTTGTAATCTATCTACGTGATTGTCTAAGGCATAAATTCCTGCAGCAGCTAAATAGCCAACTTGTCTCATGCCACCACCAAAGCGTTTTCTAAGTCGTAAAGCTTTATGAATATGCTTTTTACTTCCAATTAAAACCGAACCTATCGGAGCTCCAAGTCCTTTAGATAAGCAAATAGAAATGGTGTCAAATAATTCGCCATATTGCTTTGGATTTTGTTTCTTGGCCACTAAGGCATTGAATAATCTAGCACCATCTAAATGAAAATTGATATTATTTTTGTTACAAATAGAGCTAATTTTTTGTAATTCTTTTAAATCCCAACATGCTCCACCACCTTTATTTGTTGTGTTTTCGATACTTACGAGACTTGTTTCTGACAAATGGATATTATCTGTATTATTAATTGCTTCTAAAACTTGGTTTGCGGTAAACATACCTCGATTTCCATCGATTAAAGACGTAGTAATACCAGAATTTGCAGCGGCTCCACCACCTTCAAAGTTATAGACATGCGCCCATTTATCGCATAGCATTTGTTCTCCTGGATTTGTATGTAAATTTATGGCAACTTGATTTGCCATAGTTCCTGAAGGAAAAAATAAAGCAGCTTCCATACCAAACATTTCTGCAACTTTTGTTTCTAAAGCATTTACAGTTGGATCCGATTTAAAGACATCATCACCAACAGTAGCTTGAAACATTGCTTTTAACATTATTTTTGTTGGTTTGGTTACTGTATCACTCAATAAATTGATAATTTCCATAAATTTATGTGTTTTAAAGTTCAAAAATAGAATTTTATTTTAATCATACAATAATATTAATCACATTTCAATTACATTTGCAAATATGATAACATCCAATCAAATAAAAGATATTTTTGAAAGAATTAGTAAGCTACGAAGTTACTTAAACATTGATAAAAAGCTAATAGAAATTTCAAATGATGAAGAAAAGGCTTCCGATCCTGATTTTTGGAAAGATTCCAAAAAAGCAGAAATTTTTATGCGAAAATTACGAAGTGTAAAAAAATGGGTTAGTGATTACCATACAGTAACGCAAGAAGCAGAGGATTTACAAGTTTTGTACGAGTTTTATAAAGAGGATGCTGTTTCCGAAATCGAAGTAATGCAACAATTTGATAAAACTAAAGAATTATTAGAAGCTCTTGAATTTAAAAATATGCTTTCCGATGAAGGTGATGATTTATCTGCAATATTACAAATTACAGCAGGAGCAGGAGGAACAGAATCTTGCGATTGGGCACAAATGCTTATGCGAATGTATATGATGTGGTCTGACAAACAAGGTTTTAAAATAAAAGAACTAAACTTACAACAAGGTGATACCGCAGGAATTAAAACAGTAACTTTGGAAATTGACGGAGCATACGCTTTTGGTTATTTAAAAGGCGAAAACGGAGTGCATCGTTTGGTGCGAATTTCACCATTCGATAGCAATGCAAAACGACATACTTCTTTTGCTTCGGTTTATGTATATCCGTTAGTAGATGATTCTATTGAAATTGAAATTAATCCAGCAGATATTACTTGGGATTTTGCTCGTTCTGGTGGAGCAGGAGGACAGAATGTTAATAAAGTAGAAACTAAAGCAATACTTAGACATAAACCAACAGGTATTTTAATTGCAAACTCCGAAACACGTTCACAACTTGAAAATCGTGAAAAGGCAATGCAAATGCTTAAATCGCAGTTATACGAAATAGAATTACAAAAGCGACGTGAAAAGCGTAGTGCAATTGAGGATAATAAAATGAAAATTGATTTTGGTTCGCAAATACGAAATTATGTTATGCATCCATATAAATTGGTAAAAGATGTACGAACTGGTTATGAAACAGGAAATGTAGATGCTGTTATGAATGGTAATATTGATGCGTTTATTAAAGCCTTTTTAATGCAGGATAGCACTATTGATGAGGATAAACTTTAAATTGAAATTACAGCCTCTACCACACCTTGAATTTTAAAATTATCGGTTAAAATAATTGGTTGGTATTTTGAGCTTTTAGATTTTGGTTTTAATACGACTAATTTACCGTTGTGATGGTATTCTTTTATGGTTGCTTCATCATCAATTAAAGCAACTACTTTATCGCCGTTATTCGCTTGTGCTTGTTGTCGTATCAGTACCAAATCACCATCGTTAATTCCTGCATCATTCATCGAATTTCCTTTTGCTCGTAA
>CAMZLT010000104.1 GCA_947311745.1 uncultured Flavobacteriaceae bacterium
CTACTAAAATTTCTTGAAAATCCAGATAAAGATTGGCAAAAAACTTATGATGAGTTAATGCAACCAACTTTATTTTAGGGGCTTACTTTTTAATATTACTAAACTTTAAGATTTAACACATTGATTATCAGATATATAAATTTCCGTGTGATATATTTCATACTTTTATCGGACAGTAATGAAAATAAATAGGTGTTTTATACATTATATATTGAACTAGACTAGCAGCAGGATATACTTGCATGGAAGTTCCGATAATGACTAAAATGTCCGCATCAGCAATAATTTCTATTGCTTTTTCAAATAACGGAACAGCTTCGCCAAACCAAACGATATGTGGTCGTAATTGCGAATTGTTTTCGCATAAATCACCAATATTTATATCTATTTTGCAATCATATACTAAATTAGGATTGTTGGTACTTCGTGCTTTTAGTAATTCGCCATGTAAATGTAATACGTCTTTACTTCCTGCTCTTTCGTGTAAATCATCTACATTTTGTGTAATTATAGATACATTGTATTTTTTTTCTAATGCAACCAATTTCTTGTGTGCTGTATTTGGTTTTACTTGTAAAAGTTGTCTGCGACGTTGGTTGTAAAAGTCTAAAACCAATTCAGGATTTTTTTTAAACCCTTCAGGTGAAGCAACTTCCATAACATCGTGCCCTTCCCAAAGTCCGTTAGCATCTCTAAAGGTTTGAATACCACTTTCAGCAGAAATTCCCGCTCCTGTTAGGATTACTACTTTCTTTTTTTCTTTCATTTTAGGGATAGATTAAAAAAATAGATTATTTTTGAATTATGCGAAAAATTCTACTTTTATTAGTTTTTATTACAGTTAGTTGCAAAGTTACGCAAAAAAACGATTCCGATATTATTGTAAAAAAACAAACCAAAAAAAAATATACTGCTATTAAAATATTTGAGCAAGAAATTACAAAAGGTTTAGGTCCTTGTGAGCCTTCCATTTATATAAATCCTAAAAATCCTGATAATATTGTTGCAGGTTCGGTTATTGATTTTGTACATTATTCTTTAGATGGAGGGAAAACTTGGACTACTAATAAAATAAAATCTAAATTAGGAATTTGGGGTGATCCGTGTATTGTTGCCGATACAAAGGGAACTTTTTATTATTTTCATCTTTCCGATCCTGAGGGGAAAAACTGGAGTTCTAAACATATATTAGATCAAATGGTTGTACAAAAATCTATAGATAACGGAAAATCGTGGAGTACAGGCACAGGAATTGGTAAAAACACCTATCCGAAACAACAAGACAAAGAATGGGCAACGGTTAATCCTTTTAATGATGAAATTTATTTAACTTGGACAGAGTTTGATAAATACGGAAGTAAAGATAAAAAGCATCGTTCTAGAATTTTATTTTCCAAATCAAGCGATGCTGGTGAAACGTGGACTACGCCTTCCGCTTTAAGCGAAATAGAAGGTAACGCAATTGATAATAACGGAACAGTAGAAGGAGCAACGACTGCTGTTGGTATTGATGGTGAAATTTATTGTGCTTGGAGTGTTAATGATAAAATTTATTTAGATAAAAGTTTAAATGACGGAAAAACTTGGTTTGAAAAAGATATAATTGTAACCAATCAAACTGGTTGGGGTTTTGATATTGAGGGACTTGGTAGAGCAAACGGAATGCCAATTACTGCCGTAGATTTAAGTGAAAGTGCTTATAAAGGTACTATTTATATTACTTTTGCTAATCAAAGAAATGGTAAGGAAAATACCGATGTTTTTTTGGTGAAATCGGTAGATAGAGGTAAAACGTTTTCTACTCCTATTAAAGTAAATACAGATGCTACAAAGACACAGCAATTTTTTCCATGGATGAGTGTGGATGCTAAAACTGGCTATATTTATATTGTGTATTACGATAGAAGTAGGTATACCAACACACAAACCGATGTAGTCTTGGCAATTTCAAAAAATGGCGGAAAGTCTTTTGAAACACAAGTAATTTCCGAAAAACCTTTTGTGCCAAATAAAGGGGTGTTTTTTGGAGATTACAATAATATACATGCTTTTAATGGTCGTGTTAGACCTATTTGGACTCATTACGAAAATGGTAAATTATCGGTTTGGACTTGTCTTATTGATTTTTAATTGGCGTTATAATTACGAGATAAATAGGTTTTTACATTTTTATCTATTCGTTGTAAGATATTTTTGGTTTCGCCTTTGATAAATTTATTTCCTGTTATTTGTTCGAATAGTTCGATGTATCGATTGGATATTTCGGTAATTTTATCGGAATTCATTTCAGGGATTTTTTGTCCGTTTTTACCTTGAAATCCTTCTTTTATAAGCCATTGTCGTACAAATTCTTTAGATAATTGTTTTTGTGATTCGTCTTTTTCTTGTCGTTCTTGATATCCGTCTGCATAAAAATATCTTGAGGAATCTGGTGTGTGAATTTCGTCGATAAGTATAATTTCACCATCTTTGTTTTTTCCAAATTCGTATTTAGTATCGACTAGTATTAAATTTCTTTTTTTTGCTATTTCTGTACCTCTTTTGAATAATTCTCTAGTATATTTTTCAAGTTGTTGGTAGTCTTTTTCGGAAACAATTCCTTGATTTAAAATAGCTTCTTTTGAGATGTCTTGATCGTGTTGGCCATTATCGGCTTTGGTAGTTGGTGTAATTATCGGAATTTGAAATTTATCATTTTCACGCATTCCGTCAGGCATTTTTACGCCACAAATTTCACGTTTGCCAGCTTTGTATTCTCTTGCGGCATGTCCAGAAAGATACCCACGAATAACCATTTCTACTTTAAAAGGTTTGCAAAGTGTACCAATAGATACATTTGGGTCAGGACTTGCTAGTAACCAATTCGGAACAATATCTTTAGTTGCATTAAGCATTTGGACTGCAATTTGGTTTAAAATTTGCCCTTTAAACGGAATTTGCTTTGGTAAAACCACATCAAAAGCAGACAATCTATCTGTTGCAATCATTACTAAAAGTTCGTTATCTATATTATAGACTTCGCGTACTTTTCCGCGATATACCTCTTGTTGGTTTGGAAAATTAAAATTTGTTTGATTAATTGTGTCCATTTTTTTTAGTATTTAGTTTACATTTTTTCACTTTTCACTCATAACTTATAACTCATAATTTATAACTCATAACTCATAATTTATAACTCCTAACCCATAACTCATAACTCAAAAATCTCTCACTCCACTTCAATGCTCTTATACGCCTTAATAATTTTTTTCACTAGTCTATGTCTTACAACATCTTTTTCGTCTAGTTGTACAATGCTGATTCCTGTTATATTTTTTAATGCGAGAATTGCTTCTTTTAATCCAGACACTTGTTTTCTTGGTAAATCTATTTGTCCAGGATCGCCAGTGATGATAAATTTAGCATTTTTCCCCATTCTTGTTAAGAACATTTTCATTTGGTTGTGTGTGGTGTTTTGCGCTTCATCTAAAATAACAAAAGCATTATCTAGTGTTCTACCACGCATAAACGCTAACGGAGCAATTTGTAAAATACCTCTTTCAAGATAGCTGTCTAGTTTTTCATGCGGAATCATATCACGTAAGGCATCGTAAAGAGGTTGCATATATGGATCTAGCTTTTCTTTAAAATCACCAGGTAAAAAAC
>CAMZLT010000105.1 GCA_947311745.1 uncultured Flavobacteriaceae bacterium
GTATTTTCGTGTTGTACTTGTGCATTAAAATCATTTTGAAATCGCAACGCATCTTTCATTAGATTGTAAGGTAGAGCATTTCCGTAAAGTTGTGAAAGATTCAATACAACAGCGTGATCGATTTTATTTCGCTCCATCCAAGCTAATTTTTCGTTTAAAAAGAAACTAGAGTCTGTAACAGGACGCTTCCATCCTTTTTGCAACATAAATTTCCTATCGGAATCTACCCAAAAAATTTCTTTTTCACGCATAAATTTAGGGATTTGCTCTGGATATGGTAACAAATGCGAATGTCCGTTAATTCGGATTTTTTTCATTATTAATTTGGTTTATGCGTTAATAGATTTTTATATTTTGAGTTTTTATCAAAAGCCATCATCAAACCAACCATTTTACTATAACTATTAATGCCGTGATGCTGGTTGTTTGTTTTTAAAAATAAATCATACATTTTTTTTAACATTGGCTCTAAAGGATTTTTATAGTTTTTCCAAAATTTTTGAGATTCTTTAAAATTTTTAAGAATTCCTTTTGGTATTCTACCATAAATTTCAAAATAAACTGCTTTTTCTGAAACGTATAATTCACTTAAACAATATCTAAAAGCCATTAAATATGCTGCATATTGAAACAAAACATCCTCACTCTGTACAGCTGCTAAATAACCAATAAAATTTGCTTCACTTTCGTTTGCATAACCAATTTGATGTGCAATTTCATGTGTTGCTACAATTGGTATAGAAAATTTAGGAATTTTATAATTTACCTGTGCTTCGTTTGTAAAAGGGTTTAAATATCCTGAAAATCCCATATAGGTTAACGGCAAACTAAATAAAGATTTTTTTACAGTTTGCGAAGTGTAAGTAAGTTGTGGAATATTTTTTTGTAAATTTACATATGCTGTTTCGGATTTTTTTAACAATTCGGATTTTGAAAATTCAGGATGTACTGCAAGACTATCGGATTTTGTAATTAAAAAATGTACTTCTTGTAACTTTATTAACAATTTTTCGGTCATTAGATTTAATTCTTCAATATTATACTTCGGAATTATCACTTCTAATTGCTCATTTAAAGTGTTTCTGTAATAGTTAAAACCCCAAAATAAATGAAAAACAAAATAAAATATAGAAATTTTAGCTGTTAAATTAAAAAAGATAAACTGCCAATTTTTTGCTTTATTTTTAAAAAAACGATACAAACTTCGTAAAATCCACAAAACAAAAATAACGTATAAAACATCACCAATCGAAAACGGAAAAACACCAAAAACCATTCTTAAAAAAGAAGTAATTTTAGGATACAAACCATTTGAATAAAAGGATTCTATCAAATTAGGATGCTTTTCAATCCAAAATACAAAAAGCACTTGAATCGCTAAAAAAATAGTTAGAATTTTATTTCGTTTTAACATAACTCAAAAATACTATTTTTTAAGAAACTAAAAGCCAATTCGCAATTTATTTTAAACTAATACAAACAATATAATTACACCACATTATATAAACCAAATATTCTTTTAAGTCAAGTTTAGCTACTCATAACAAATAAATTAAAATATTAACAAAAAAAAGCAGTTATAAACAGGTTTATTAACTAGTTTTTCAACAATAATTTGAATAAGTTTGCAGCCAGAACAAACTAAAAAAATGATACTTTTGCGTTATGGAAAACTCTAAAAATTTTGCAAACAAACCTAAATTTACGCCAAAAGTAATTCCTTTTGAAAAAGGAAAACTACCACCTCAGGCAATAGAGTTAGAACAAGCTGTGCTTGGAGCAATGCTAATTGATAAAAAAGGTGTTGACGACGCCATTGACATATTATCTCCTGATGCCTTTTACAAAACCGAACACCAACATATTTATAAAGCAATTTTTACGCTTTTTAAAGATTCACAACCAATTGATTTATTAACGGTTTCGGATAGGCTAATAAAAGATGGTGCTTTACAAGAGGCTGGAGGTGAAGTATACCTAATTAGTTTAACACAAAAGGTTGCTTCTTCTGCTCACGTAGAATTTCATGCAAGAATTGTATTACAAAAGTACATACAACGTAAGTTAATTTCCATTTCTAATGAGATTATTGAGGAAGCATATGACGAAACTACTGATGTTTTTAATTTATTAGATTCCGCAGAAACCAAACTTTTTGAAATCACACAAGGTAGTTTAAATAAAAATTCGGAAATCGCCGAAAGCTTAGTAAGTCAAGCTTTAAAAAAGATTCAAGATATTGCTAATACCGAGGGTATGAGTGGTTTACCATCAGGATTTACCAAATTAGATAATCTAACTTCTGGTTGGCAACCATCGGATTTAGTTATTTTAGCAGCAAGACCTGGTATGGGAAAAACTGCTTTTGTAATGTCTATGGCAAAGAACATGGCAATAGATTTTGAAGTTCCGGTAGCAATATTTTCTTTAGAGATGTCATCTGTACAGTTAATTACACGTATGATTTCTAGTGAAACTGGTTTATCATCAAGCAAATTAAAAAAAGGAAATTTAGAAGCACACGAATGGGAACAATTAAACGTAAAAGTAAAAAAATTAGCATCTGCTCCTATTTTTATTGACGATACTCCGGCTCTTTCTATTTTTGATTTACGTGCAAAAGCAAGGCGTTTGGCTTCTCAACACGGTGTAAAAATTGTAATTATTGATTATTTACAATTAATGACTGCTGGATCAAGTTCAAAAGGTGGCGGAAATAGAGAACAAGAAATTTCTACTATTTCGCGAAATCTAAAAGCTTTAGCAAAAGAATTAAATATTCCTGTTATTGCTTTATCACAGCTATCACGTGCCGTGGAAACGCGTGGTGGTTCAAAAAGACCTTTGCTTTCCGATTTACGGGAGTCTGGAGCAATCGAGCAAGATGCAGATATCGTTTCGTTTATATACAGACCAGAATATTACGGTACTTTAGAATGGGATGACGAAGAACACACACCTTGCGAAGGGCAAGCTGAACTTATTATCGCAAAGCATCGTAATGGTGGCTTGGAAAATATTCGCCTTAAATTTACAGGTCATTTAGCTTTGTTTTCCGACTTAGAGGAATCTGGATTTGGTAACGAAATTCCTTCTAAAATGAATTCCGATTTAGACATAAACGCTTTACCAAATCCACAAGATGTTTTCGGTGCTGACGACCCAATCACAAACGATGATGTGCCTTTTTAACCATAAAATTATAAAGGCTCAATAATAAAATTTCAGTTTGGTTTAAAATTTGTTACATTTACAACCTAATTATTTTTCTATGCGTAAAACAATTCTATTCCTTGTCTTTTTATTTTTCATAAAATGGAATTATGCATCCTTTATATTAATACCAATGGATGCCGAAACCCAAGAAAACCATTTAAAAGCCTACGGAATTACCTATTTTTCCTTAAAAAAAGGGCAGAAAGTAAAATGGCTTTTAAACTATCGTGGTGGTTCGTTTTTATTAGAAGATACTGAAGAATTTCGTAAAGAATGTACTATCCGAGGTGTTAGCTTTGAAATAATTTCCGATACCGAAGCTTTAACTATTTTAGAGGAAATTAGTAGTCCTTCAAAAAACATGGAAGCCGTTTTATTAGAAAAAGCACCAAAAATTGCAGTGTATTCACCAAAAGACAAAATGCCTTGGGATGATGCTGTAACTATGGTATTAAACTTTGCCGAAATTCCATACGACGTTGTTTACGACGAGGATGTTTTAGATGACAAATTAGCAAAATACGAATGGTTACACTTACATCACGAGGATTTCACAGGACAATACGGAAAATTTTACGGTGCATTTAGAACTGCTCCTTGGTATATAGAAGGTAAAAAACGAGCAGAAGCATTAGCAAAAAAATTAGGATATGAAAAAGTATCGCAAGAAAAACTAGCTGTTGCAAAAAAAATTAAAAACTTTGTTATTGGTGGTGGTTTTATGTTTGCTATGTGCAGTGCTACCGATAGTTTTGATATTGCATTATCTGCCGAAGGTGTAGATATTTGCGAACCTATGTTTGATGGTGATGGAACAGATTCTGATTATCAATCTAAAATTGACTATTCCAAAACCTTGGCGTTTAAAGATTTTACCTTAGAGCGAAACCCTATAATTTACGAATTTTCGGATATTGATATGACTAGAAAACGAAGGATTCCTAAAACTTTAGATTATTTTTCACTAATGGAATATTCAGCAAAATGGGATCCTGTACCTACAATGCTATGCCAAAACCACACTATGCTTATTAAAGGATTTATGGGACAAACAACTTCTTTTGATCCTAATTTAATAAAATCTAACGTTTTGGTAATGGGTGAATTAAAATCAAATGGCGAAGCTCGATACATTCACGGCACACTAGGTAAAGGTATGTTTTCTTTTTACGGAGGGCACGACCCAGAGGATTACCAGCATAGAGTTGGCGATCCAAAAACAGAACTAGAACTACATCCTACCTCACCGGGGTATCGCTTAATTCTAAACAATGTGCTGTTTCCTGCTGCAAAAAAGAAAAAACAAAAAACGTGATTTTAAATTTTTTATAAATAAAAACTGAACTAAAATTAAAATTACAAACTAAAACTAACAGATTTTGTACTTTTGTAAAAATAAACCAAGCTACTAAATGTCAAAAAATAATGAAAATAAAGTACGTGATGGAATAAAAAAAGTTGTTTCTGAATTGATGAATAGAGTTATGGATAAGGTTTTAATAACTGACCCTTTTATCAAAGAAAAACATCATTCTAGTAAACCACTCTACGCTGCTCTTGTTCCTGATGAAATTTTTAAAGGTTCGCATTTTGAAAGACGTTTTGTTACACCTTTTGGTAGTGTTTGGGAAAAACTTGCTCACGTAGTTGCCA
>CAMZLT010000106.1 GCA_947311745.1 uncultured Flavobacteriaceae bacterium
GGACATATCTATCCTGCAATCTCTATTGCCAACGAAATTAAAATGCGTTATCCTAAAGCTAACATCTTATTTGTTGGTGCAAAAGACCGAATGGAAATGCAAAAAATTCCGCAAAACGGCTATGAAATAAAAGGTTTATGGATAAGTGGTATCCAACGAAAAATAAGTGTTAAAAATTTATTATTTCCTTTCAAATTAATAAGTAGTTTGTTTAAAGCAAATACCATCATAAAAAAATTCAAACCAAATATAGTTATCGGAACAGGTGGTTTTGCCTCTGGACCAACACTTATGAGAGCAAATGCAAAAGGTATTCCTACTTTGATACAAGAACAAAATTCGTATCCAGGAATCACCAATAAATTACTAGCTAAAAAAGCTTCAAAAATTTGTGTTGCTTACGATGGCTTAGAACGGTTTTTTCCTAAAGAAAAAATAATAAAAACTGGCAATCCTGTTAGACAAGATTTATTAAATATTACTGAAAAACGAATCGCAGGACAGCAACTTTTTAATTTAGATACAAATAAAAAAACATTACTTATAATTGGCGGAAGCTTAGGAGCAAGAACCATAAATAATCTAGTTGAAAAAGAATTAAATTGGCTGTTAGAGCAAGGCATTCAGATAATTTGGCAAACAGGAAAACTATACGAGCAAGAGTTTAAAAAATACCAAGCAAAAAATGTACAAACACATGCTTTTTTAGACAAAATGGATGTAACTTATGCTGCCGCTGATTTTATAATTAGTCGTGCTGGTGCTGGTTCTATATCGGAATTATGTATCGTAGGCAAACCAACAATATTTATTCCATCACCAAATGTTACAGAGGATCATCAAACCAAAAATGCAAAAGCAATAGCTAGTAAAAATGCAGCAATTTTACTTAAAGAAAACGAATTGCATAATTTTAAAAAAGTTTTTTCCGAATTAGTAAACAACACAAAAAAACAAGACGAATTAAGTAAAAATATAAAGCAATTAGCACTACCAAAAGCAACCGAAAATATTGTAAACGAAATTGAAAAACTTTTAAAAAAGAATTTAAAATAACATGAATAAAGCAGTAAACATATCCAAATATAACAACATCTATTTTATAGGAATAGGTGGAATTGGCATGTCTGCTCTAGCAAAATATTTTGTTGCAAATGGTAAAAATGTTGCTGGATATGATAAAACAGCTTCGGAAATTACCAATTCTTTAGAAAAAAACAATGCCGCAATACATTTTACAGATGCTATTGAAAATATTCCGTTAGAATTTAAAGATGTAAATACTACGCTAGTAATTTACACACCAGCAATACCTAAAGAACATAAAGAATTAAATTACTTTTTAAACAATCATTTTGTCGTTTTAAAACGTGCCGAAATACTAGGTTTAATAACTAAAGAAACTTTTTGTTTTGCAGTTGCAGGAACACATGGAAAAACAACAACTTCTAGCATTTTAGGACATATTTTAAAGCAATCCAACGTAAATGCTACGGCTTTCCTTGGCGGAATTGCAAGTAATTATAATTCAAATTTGATTTTAGGTTCAGATAAAATTTCAGTTGTCGAAGCAGACGAATACGATAGATCTTTCTTAAAATTGAATCCAAATATAGCTTGTATCACTTCAACTGATGCCGATCATTTGGATATTTATGGTAAAAAAGATGCTTTGCTAAAATCCTTTAAAGATTTTGCTAATTTGGTAAACAACCAACTTTTCGTTACTTACGGAGCACCAATAAATGGAATTACCTATGGTTTCGAAGCAGCAGCAGATTACCAAGCATCAAACGTTCAAATAAAAAATGGAATAACTTTTTTTGACGTAAAAACACCAAAAGAAACCATACAAAACATAGCCTTACAACTGCCAGGAAATCACAACACATTAAACACTTTGGCTGCTTTAGCAATGGCAAATTCGTATGGTGTTTCCTTAGAAAAAATAAAAAATGCTATTGCTAGTTTTGAAGGGATAAAACGTCGTTTTAATATAAAAATTAATACTAAGGATTTTGTGCTAATCGATGATTATGCGCATCATCCAACCGAAATTAATGCTGTTTTTCAAACCGTTTCGGTTTTATATCCTAACAAATCTAAAACCGTAATTTTTCAACCACATCTATTTAGTAGAACACGTGATTTTATAGAAGAATTTACCACAAGTTTAGCACAATTCGACAAAATATTATTGTTAGATATTTATCCAGCACGAGAATTACCAATACAAGGAATAACATCTAATTGGTTGGCAGAAAAAACACTAAAAACAAATAAAAACGTGTTGGTAATCAAAAGCATTTCCCAAATTATTGAAAATATAACGACAGAAAACAACGTAGTTTCTATGTTGGGAGCAGGAGATATTGGCGTAATGATAGATACAGTTATTCATAAATTAAACACTAAAATTTTAATATAGTGATAAAATATAAAGTGTACATAAAAGCAATGTTTTTTCTAATGTTACTTATTGGATTATTTTCCTTTTCGCAATATCGAAATGCTAAGCGAAAAGTGTCTAAACCAAGCATCCGTTTTAAGGAAGGAGACAATCTATTTATCACACGAAAAGAGGTTAATAAATTGTTAATACAAAGTTACGATAACACTAAAATATCTACAAAAGAAAATCTAAATTTGAAGGTTTTGGAAAAAGGTATTCTAAAAAGTGAAATGATTGAAAATGCGGAAGTTTACGTTTCGGTAGATGGAAAATTACAAGTAGAAATCACACAAAGAAAGCCTATTTTTAGAATAAAAGTGAACGATGCCAGTTATTATTTAGATGATAAAGGTAAAAAAATGCCATTATCAAAAAATTATGCAGCAAGAGTTCCGATTGTAACAGGAGTGCAAAGTGATTTGAATATAAAACAATTGTATTCCTTTTATAAAAAAGTATGGAAAGACGCATTTATGCAAAAACAAATAATAGGAATAAACATAACAAACACTGATGAGTTTGAATTAAAAACTAGGATAGGAAACCACGTAATTGAATTTGGAAAATTACAAAGAGTAGCCGAAAAATTACAAAAAATAAAGGTGTTCTACAAAAAAGCATTAGCAGATAACACCTACAACAAGTACAAAAAAATAAATGTAAAGTATCGCAATCAGGTTGTTTGCACAAAAAAAGAATTAGGTAGTTAATTTCAAAGAAATAAGTAAATAGTAAAGACATGGAAAATCAAGTCGCAGTAGGTTTAGATATCGGAACAACCAAAATTGTTGCCATGATTGGTCGCAGAAACGAATTTGGTAAAATAGAAGTCTTAGGTACAGGTAAGGCAAAAAGCCTTGGTGTGCATCGTGGTGTGGTAAACAATATTACACAAACTATTCAATCCATACAACAAGCCGTCGAAGAGGCAGAAAACGAAAGCAATATAGAAATTAACGATGTGGTTGTTGGTATTGCAGGACAGCATATTCGCAGTTTACATCACAGCGATTATATCACACGTCAAGATGCAGAAAAAGTAATTGACGAAGACGATATTGAAAAATTAAAAGAACAAGTTTTAAAATTAGTAATGCTTCCTGGCGAGGAAATAATCCATGTACTACCACAAGATTATAAAGTAGATAGTCAAGCCGAAATTGACGAACCAATAGGAATGTTTGGCGGAAGACTAGAAGCAAATTTTCATGTAGTGGTAGGACAAATATCATCTATTCGAAACATTGCACGCTGTGTAAAAAGTGCAGGTTTAGAAATGGCAAATATCACCTTAGAGCCTTTAGCATCCTCTGAAGCTGTTTTAAGCCAAGAGGAAAAAGAAGCTGGTGTTGCTATGATTGATATTGGTGGAGGAACAACCGATTTAGCAATTTTTAAAGACGGAATCATTCGCCATACAGCAGTAATACCTTTCGGAGGAAATGTAATTACCGATGACATAAAAGAAGGTTGCTCAATAATTGAAAAACAAGCAGAATTATTAAAAACAAAATTTGGCTCTGCTTGGCCTGGCGAAAATAAAGAAAATGAAATTGTCTCCATTCCAGGTTTACGAGGCAGAGAACCAAAAGAAATCACTCTAAAAAATTTATCTAAAATCATTCACGCAAGGGTTTCCGAAATTATCGAAGAAGTATTCTTAGAAATTAAAAATTATGGCTACGAAGAGCCTAAGAAAAAATTAATTGCAGGAATCGTTTTAACTGGTGGAGGTGCAAAACTAAACCATATAAAACAACTAGTTGAATACATTACTGGTATGGATACACGTATTGGATATCCAAACGAACATTTAGCTAATGATTCAAACCCTGAATTATCTAGCCCAATGTATGCAACTGCCGTTGGCTTATTGATGAATGGATTAGATCAAAAAGCACGAAAAAGAGCAATGGAGACTGAAGCTGAATTAGAAAATAATTCGATTGAAAACACTGATACACAAGTAGAAATAGAAAACGCAAATCAAACAGAAAACGAAGAACAAAACAAACCAATACAAAAAACAGAAAAAAAATCCTCTTTTTTTGAACGTTTTATTAACGGATTACGAGAATTTTTAGATAACGCAGAATAACAACACGAGCCAAAAAGTAGAAAACCAATAAGCATCCCTTAAAAAGAAATAGTATGGAAATAACAGATTTTAACAACATCGATTTTAACTTACCAAAAAACCAATCTAACGTAATTAAAGTTATTGGCGTTGGTGGCGGTGGAAGTAACGCAGTAAACTACATGTACACCAAAGGCATTCAAGGTGTAGATTTTGTAGTATGTAACACCGATTCGCAAGCATTAACAAATAGTCCTGTACCAATTAAAATACAACTAGGAGCTTCCCTAACCGAAGGTCTTGGTGCAGGTGCAAACCCTGAAGTTGGCGAACAATCTGCCTTAGAAAGTTCTAGCGATATTTACACTATGTTTGGCGAAAAAACTAAAATGGTATTTATAACTGTTGGTATGGGTGGCGGAACTGGTACAGGTGCAGCTCCTGTAATTGCAAAAATGGCTCGTGAAAACGGATTGCTAACTATTGGTATTGTAACTACTCCGTTTTCTTTTGAAGGAAAAACACGTAACGATCAAGCACAAAAAGGAATTGATAAATTACGCGAAAATGTAGATTCTTTAATTGTAATTAACAATAATAAATTACGAGAAGTTTACGGAAATTTAGGGTTCAGAGCTGGCTTTTCAAAAGCAGATGAAGTTTTAGCAACTGCCGCAAGAGGTATTGCCGAAGTTATTACACATCACTACACACAAAATATTGATTTTAAAGATGCAAAAACAGTTTTAGAAAATAGTGGTTCTGCAATTATGGGTTCTGCCACAGCAAGTGGTGCAAACCGTTCGCAAGATGCTATCACAAAAGCATTAGAATCGCCTTTATTAAACGATAATAAAATTACAGGAGCAAAAAATGTACTTTTATTAATCGTTTCTGGAACTAGCGAAATTACCATAGATGAAATTGGCGAAATAAACGATTACATCCAATCTCAAGCAAAAACTAGCGTTAATATTATTATGGGTGTTGGCGAGGATGAATCTTTAGGCGATTCTATTGCTGTAACCGTTGTAGCAACTGGTTTTAATCAAGCACAACAGCAAGAAATTGCAAAGGTTGAAAACAAACGTGTCATCTATAACTTAAATGAAGATACCGTTAAAACGGAAACTACTTTCACACCAATAAAACAAGAAATTTCTCCAAAACCTAACACGTCAAAACCTACCAAAAAACCAACTAAAATTGTACATCAATTAGAAGAGGAAAACGATAAATTAAATGTAGATAAAAACGGACAAATACGTATTTTTGATATTGAAGTGGATGCGCAGTTTATTTCAAAAAAATCAGTTAACGATGTTGTTGATGATGAAAATACAGGGTTTTTAGACGCTAACATTTCTTCCGCTTTAAGCGAATTAAAAAAACAAAAAGGAATAGGTAGTAAAAACGAACTAATACCTACAACAAGCCAAATTGAAAATTTAGAAATTCAATATCAAGAAATAATACATGATGAGTTTATCATTACAGATGTATCACAAAACATCAAAAATATTGAAGTTATTGATCATCAAATTATACAAGCAAAAAAGCAAGAAGCACAATCTATATTTGATTTACCAATAGAAAACACAACAAATAAACAACTTACTAAAAACGATTTAGAAGAAGCAAAAGGAATTGATGTAATTGATACTGAAATTGTTTCGCAAAATAAAAAAGTGTACAACTTAGAGGATTATACTAAATTAGAAGAAACACTAGAACAAGCAAAACCAAAATCGGTAATTGTAGATCAAAGTACCATACAACCAGAACTAGATTTTACTACAAAAACGGTTTCAAAAGAGGATATTGGTGATGTTTTAGAAGGTTCTGATGTAGAGGTTTCTCCGCTAAATAGCACAATTTCTGAATTAAAATCTCGTACGGATTTTAGAAAAGAAAAAATGAAACGTTTCAATCATAAATTTAGAAATAACAATCTACAAAATATTGAAGAACTAGAAAAAGAACCTGCGTACAAACGTAACAATACGGAACTTGATGATACTTCTAATTTAGGGGAAAGCATATCTAGAACTTCTTTAGATATAGACGGAAAAGATGTAAATTTACGTTCAAATAATTCTTTTTTACACGATAATGTAGATTAATTTAAAAAAAAGCATATCTTTGGTATAAAATTTGTCCCTCATGTTTTACATTATGAAATATTTGGGACTTTTTATTTTCGTTTTTTTTAATTTTTCGGTATTGGTTTTTCCACAGAAAAGCAATATTAAAAAACCTAATTATAAAAAAATTAAAAAACTTACTTTTAAAAAAAAATCCGATTTTTATTACTTAAAACTTTCCAAAAAATTTACAACTGGTGCTGATATGACACTAGAGGAAAAACGTGTTTTTTATTATGGTTTTGCTTTTCGAAACAGTTATGAACCGTATAAAATTAGCAAAGACAGAAACGAAATTAATACCATTTTACTCAGCCGTATCTTTGATGAAATTACGTTAAACAAATTAGATGTCTTGATACGAAACGAACTAGTTGATAATCCGTTTGATTTAAAATTACACAATCTGCATATTTTTGTATATAAAAAACTACGTCAAAAAGATAAAGTAGCCATAAAACTAAAACAAATACAAGTAATAAAAGATGCCATTTTAAGTTCTGGCGACGGAAAATCAAAAAAAACAGCATACCACGTTATTTTTGTCAAAAACGAATACGATATTTTAAAATTACTAAAACTAAAAGAAAAGAAACATCTATTCATCGATAAAAATTTTGAATGTATATTTGTACAACCAAACCCTCAAAACATCGAAAAAGTATATTTTAATATTACAATGTGTGCTAAGAAGTTATGAATTATGAGTTATGAGTTATGAGTTATGGGTTGTGAGTTATGAGTTATGGGTTATAAGTTATGGGTTATGAGTAAAAGGAACAATTAATTAATATTGAAAAGCAAAAAACCAAACAATGAAAAATAATAAAATTATCACCTTAATAAGCATTCTTGTTCCGATAGTGGTTGCGTCATTATTTAGAATAAAATTAGATATCGAATTACCTGTGTTCTTACCTCCTATTTATGCAACAATAAATGCTATAACAGCTCTTATTTTAATTTTTGCAGTAATTGCAATTAAGAATAAAAAACAACAATTA
>CAMZLT010000107.1 GCA_947311745.1 uncultured Flavobacteriaceae bacterium
ATGATGAAATTAGAAATTTTAAACATTTCAAGATAATGTCTGTTTTTACTAAAATAATTTCAGGAGAAATACCAAGTTACAAAATAGCAGAAAACGAAAATTTCTTTGCTTTTTTAGATATTAATCCAAACGCTAAAGGACACGCTTTGGTTATTCCTAAAAAAGAAGTAAATAAAATTTTTGATTTAGATGAGCAATTATACTTAAATTTAATGGCTTTTTCCCGAAAAATTGCCATTGCAATGGAAAAAGCAATTCCGTGTAAACGAATCGGCATGAGTGTAATAGGTTTAGAAGTTCCGCATGTACACGTGCACTTGATTCCACTGCAAAGCATGCAGGATATTCAGTTTGATAAAAAAGAATCGTTTACTGTAGAACAAATGCAAGAAATTGCAAAAAGTATTGCTTCAAAATTATAAGATGGTATGCTCTTTTTTTTGTAAATTTGGTTTTTAAAAATATAAAAATATGTCCAAATTTTACAAATTAAAAATTGTAGATATAAAACGAGAAACCAAAGATTCGGTTTCTATTGCTTTTGATATTCCTGATAATTTAAAAACAGAATTTAATTTTATTGCAGGTCAATACATTACGCTTAAAACAGAAATAAATAATAAAGAAATACGACGAGCATATTCGATTTGTACTTCACCAAACAGCCAAGAAATACGCGTGGTTGTAAAAGAAGTTACCAACGGAACATTTTCGGTTTATGCAAACCGAAATTTAAAAATTGGTGATGTTTTAGAAGTTTCTAAACCAGAAGGTAAATTTATATTGCCAACAAATACGACAAATGTAAAAAATTATTTAGGTTTTGCAGCAGGAAGTGGTATTACACCAATTATGGCAATGATTCAAGCTGTTTTAAACAATGAACCTAATAGCAATTTTGTATTGGTTTACGGAAACAAATCTACTTTTGAAACCATATTTTACGACAAGATAAACCAATTAAAACAAGAAAATCCAAACCGTTTTTTTGTACAATATGTCTTTAGTAAAGAACAGCCAGAAGGCTCATTATTTGGTAGAATTGATCAATCGGTTGTAAATTATGTTTTAAATACCTATAAAAATTTAACTTTTAACGATGCGTATATTTGTGGTCCTGAAACGATGATTAACACGGTTTCGGATACATTAAATTTAAAAGGTTTAGCAAAAGGAAACGTACATTTTGAACTATTTACAGCTTCCGAAAATAAAACAGAAAACAAAAATTTAAACGGAACAGCTAAAATAACCATTATGTTAGATGATGAGGAAGTTAGCCTTGAAATGAATAAAAAAGAAACCATCTTAGATGTTGCTCTAAAAAACCAATTAGACGCTCCATATTCTTGCCAAGGTGGTGTTTGCTCAAGCTGTATCGCTAAAGTTACACAAGGTGAAGCAAGTATGGATAAAAACACTATTTTATCTAAAGAGGAAGTTGCAGAAGGTTTAATCTTAACTTGCCAAGCACATCCTGTTTCAGATACAATTGCCATAGATTTTGACGATGTTTAATACTAATTTAGTTTCAAAATAATTATATGAATTTTGATATTGTAAACGCCTTACTGTCTGGTTTTTTTCTTTCTTTTATGGTTGGGCCTGTTTTTTTTGTTTTACTAGAAACCAGTGCAACAAGAGGTGTTAAGGAAGCGATTATATTTGATTTAGGTGTTATTTTTGCAGATATTATTTTTATTATTATTTCGTATTATGGTAGTTACGCTTTATTAAATAAAATTAAAGACGATCCTAGATTGTTTTTTGCAGGAGGATTAATTTTATTTACTTATGGATTAATTAGTTTTATCAAAGAAAAACGACGTAAAATAATACTAGACCCAAACCTTGTTGTTGTAGAAAAAACAAACGGATTTGGTTTATTTTTAAAAGGATTTTTGCTAAATTTCATTAATGTTGGTGTTCTAGGGTTTTGGCTTGCCTTAATTATTGTAATTAGTTCTAATCTTGGCATGAATGGCAATCGTATTTTTTGGTATTTTACACTAATTATTATTGCGTATTTTATAACTGATTTAGGAAAAATATTTTTAGCAAAACAGCTAAAAAATAAACTAACACCTAGAGTTATCAATAAAATTCGTAAAATTATGGGGATTGTTTTAATGGTAATCGGAATTATAATTGCTTCTAAGGGCTTTATTCCGCAAAAAACCATTGATAAATTTACAGATAAAGCAGAAAAAGTAATGCAGTAATTTGAATATATGATAGAAAGTTTCAAATATACAATCACGCTAAAAAGATAAAATAAAAAAACTAAACCCGCTTCCGCACTATCGTGTCGTTATCGTCATTACATCTCTTTACAACTATTATATTATCCCAGCCCTCACTCGTTTGTAGCTATATCTTATAGAAAAAGAAAGAACGATTCTCGTTTATATTAGCTTGTGTTATAACACTAAAATAAAAACTTCGATTATATATAACCGAAGTTCATTTTAATTTCAAACTATAGCACTAATATTAATTTGTAGCAAAAATCATATAAATAAAATTAGAGTATAAAATTGTTTATTAATTTATTTCTATTTTTTCATCCTTTGCTAATAAGGCAAAAAACTTATTAATATTAGGTAAAATTATAATATTTGTCCGTCTATTTTTTGCCCTACCTTCTTTTGTTTCATTATTCGAAATTGGTACATAACTACTACGACCAGAAGCAATCAATCTAGAAGGATCCACATTATATTTATTCTGCAAAACTCTAACTATAGACGTTGCACGTTTAACACTTAAATCCCAATTATCTAAAATTAACGTAGTTTTAATTGACTTAGAATCTGTATGCCCTTCAATAATAACATCCATACTAGGCTCTGAATTAATAATATCGGCAAGTTTTTGCAAAATAGAATTAGCTTTGGAACTAATTTTATAACTACCGCTATTAAATAACATTTTATCAGAAACAGAAATCATTACTACCGTTTTATCAATTTTTACATCAATAGCATTGTCCACATCTGAATCATTCGTTACGATAGAGTTCCTTAAATTATACGAAATAGCTAAATTAATAGAGTCTTTTAAAGTTTTAGCACCTAAAAGGTCTGCTTCATTCATTTCAGATAAGGTTCTAGATAATTTATCTTTTACATTTTTAGACATCACTACAGTATTATCATTAACGACAACTAGTTTATCGTTGTTTAAGTTTGTAATGGATTGATTTAAAGATGTATTTGTTTCATTTAAAGAGTTAATTTTAGAGTTATACTCCTCCACTCTTTTTCTAATTTTGTCAAATTTTGTGTTTAATTCTATATTGTCCTTTGTTAATTGTCCAAGCTCAGCCTTAGTAGAATTATATTCTGTTTCTAAAGCTGTATATTTCTTTTTAGAGACACAAGATGATAAGCTCATACTTAAAATTATTAAAAATAAAATTATGTTTTTCATAAATAAATGGTTTAAAATTTAGTAAAAAAATATATTTCTTATAAGATAATTCAAAAGTAATAAGAAATTATAATCAATAAAAATAATTAAATAAA
>CAMZLT010000108.1 GCA_947311745.1 uncultured Flavobacteriaceae bacterium
AACACCAATAATCTACCTACAAAAATAACTCATCTAACAAAAAAAGAAACCCATTTTTTAAAAATAAGCGAGTACGAAAACCTAAAAAAATCTTTTAGAAGCGACCGTAAAAAAGATTTAAAAAGAGCTATAAAACACAAGCTAACACCAAATTGGAATGCTAGTAATTTAGATAATTTTATAGATTTATACGCATTTAATTTACAACAACGAGCTAAAGAAATAACCAATAAAGACATAGCAAGAGTTCGTAAATTACTAAAAACCATTTTACACAAAAACAAAGGCGAACTACTTACCATTTATGACAAAAATGAGCATTTAGTAGCAGGAGGTTTTTTTCTAAAACACCACGACACTGTTACCATTTTATTATCTACAACCGATTTAAAAAATCGCAAAAATGGTGGAAACACTTTCTTAATAGACACTGCAATTCAAAAATACCAAAATCACTTTACTAATTTTGATTTTGGTGGTTCGTCCATACCATCGATTGCAAATTATTTTTTAAGTTTTCAAGCAAAAACAGCCAATTATTTTCAAATTAATTATAATAACTTACCTTTGATGTACAAAATTTTTAAATCGAACTAATTATTTTAACACAACTCACATATTTATCTCAAAAAAAACTACTTCTGCCCTTTTACCATCTAGTTGCAGACAAAAACCCTGCATTTATAAAACACCTTTATACGCCAAAAACAAAAACTGAATTTAAAGCAGATTTAGCTTGTTTTTTACAATATTTTGAGTCCATTTCCTTACAAAGAACCATTGAAAGCAACACCCAAAATAAAAAATTAAAAAAAGCATCATTCCATATAACTTTTGATGATGGTTTAGCAAATTTTTATCATACAATCGCTCCGATTTTAAAACAGAAAAACATAAAAGCAACCGTATTTTTAAATTCCGATTTTATAGACAATAAAAATTTATTTTTTCGGTACAAAGCAAGTTTACTAATCGAACATTATCTAAATTCCGATAAAGAAAAACAAGATATCTACGAAAAATTTGCACAAAAAAACGGAAAAACAAAGCAAGTAAAACCTTTTTTACTAAGCATTACATACCAACAAAAAAACTGGTTAGACCAATTAGCAGACTTAGTAGATTACAGCTTTACAAAATTTTTACAAACTGAAAAGCCATACCTTAGTTTACAACAAATTAACGAATTACAGCAACAAGGTTTTACCTTTGGTGCACACTCTACAGATCATCCATTATACCAAGATTTGCCTTTAAAAGAACAAATTTTACAAACCAAAAACAGTCTAGATTGGTTACAAAAAAATCTAAAAACAAAATATACCGTTTTTGCTTTTCCGTTTTACGATTATGATTTAAAAGCAAATTTGTTTAAAAGCATACAAAACAAAATAGATCTTAGTTTCGGAACTTCAGGTATAAAAAACGATACAATTTCCTTTAATTTACAACGTTTAGATATGGAAAAAAACACCACAAACACCAAAATGTATTTAATAAAAAATTACCTGAAATTTATACTACAAAAAACAATAAACAAACACCAAGTAAAACGATAATGTTACTAAATACGATTCAGCAAAATATAACAAATTTTAAAGACAACCTCGCTTTTTACATTGAGGATCAATCGTATTTATATAACGATTTTAAAGAAAAAATCACAGGTATTCAACAAGAACTTATTCGCAAAAATATTTCTAAAAACGACTTTGTAATCGTACATACGTACAACGATTTAGAAACCTACGCAACAATACTTGCCGTTTGGTTTTCAGGAGCTACTTTTGTACCTATCAATCCGAAACATCCTAAAGAACGAAACGAGAGAATTTTAACACAAATACCAGTTTCCTTACAAATAAGTTCTAATCAAAACGATAAAAATTGTTTATACACTAAAGGTTTACAATCAAATACCAAAATAATAAACCAATCTTTTTCCGAACAAATTCTATACATTCTATTTACCTCTGGCAGTACAGGAACACCAAAAGGAGTGCCAATTTCGCATAAAAATTTAGATGCTTTTATCGGTGATTTTAATGCAGAATTCAATCTAAGTAATGCCGATAAATTCTTGCAAATATACGATTTAACCTTTGATGCTTCGGTACATTGTTATGTTTTGCCTTTATTTTTAGGAGCTAGTATTTTTACTGTTTCGCCAAATAAAATAAAATATTTAGAAGCTTATAAATTACTAGAAAAACAGCAAATAACTTTTACTAAATTTCCACCTTCGGTTTTGGTATATTTAAAACCATTTTTCAACCGAATAACATTGCCCAAACTACGATACAGTTTACTTGGCGGTGAAAGTTTACCTGAAAACTTAGCAAAAGCATGGCAAAAATGCCTTCCTAACGGAGAGATTTACAACGTATATGGTCCAACTGAAGCTACTATAAATACACATATTTTTAACTTTACAAAAAAATATACTCCAAATAAAAATTATAACGGAATTGTAGCAATTGGTAAAACATTTGGTAGAAACAAAGCCTTTGTAATCGATCAAAACAATACTATTGTACCTAAAAATACTAAAGGCGAATTATGTCTCTTAGGTAATCAAATAACTAACGGATATTTTAAAAATGTCAAAAAAAACAAACAAGCATTTTTTACTAAAAATCAGCAACAAGTTTACAAAACTGGTGATTTAGTATTACAAGATAAAGATGGTGATTATCTGTATTGTGGCAGAATAGACAACCAAATACAAATACAAGGTTATCGTGTAGAATTATCGGAAATAGAACAAATTGCACGAAAATTTAACCAACAAAACAACATTGCTGTAATTAGTAAAAAAAATAAATTCAATATTGCAGAAATTTATG
>CAMZLT010000109.1 GCA_947311745.1 uncultured Flavobacteriaceae bacterium
TAATACCTAAATTTGAGGGAGTTTGAAATTATCTTTATTCATCTGCTACATTTCAAAACCCTTGAAATACTAAGGTATTCCTATGGATTTTAAAATTTCACATCTAAACAAAGCTAATTCCATGAATTTTTGCGGTTAAACCAGTCCTAATGATGAGTTTGAAAGAGCAAAGTTGCCATTTTTTAGGTGCTTTTAAGATTCAATAAAAGATTACTTCTCTACATTAAAAATAATTGGTAAACTATACCTAACAGCTACTTTTTCATCATCTATATTAATTCCTGGTAGCATTCTTGGTATTTTTTTAATTATACGAATTGTTTCCTCTTTTAATTTAGGATGAGGTGCTCGTACCATAATATCGGTAATTTTTCCGTTTTTATCGATTATAAATTGTGTTACGATTTTTTTTCTACCAACAGCTAAACCTAGATTTTTTGCTAGTTTACTATTAAAATTTTCTGCTATATGTTTTTGTATTTTTGAAGTAAAGCACTTTCTGCGTTCTTCATTAGTAGAAAAGGTTTCACAACCTTTATATACAGGAGCTTCTTTAATTTCAAAAAAAGCAAGATGATCTTTTTTTTCTTTATTATTAGTATTCCAATACGGAACAGCAAGCATCACTTTCACCACTACATTTTTGCCTTTGTGCCTTGCTGGTTCAATTTTTGGTAACGCATTAATTACACGAATAACTTCTTTATTTAAATCTTTATTTTTAATTTGATTGGTGTTAATATTTTCAATAACTCCTTCTTTATTGACAATAAATGTAGCAAAAATTGGTTTATCTCCTTTAAGTTTTGCTTTGGCAATAATTTTTTTATTGAAGTTTTTATATCCAAAATTTTGTGTTTCTAAAATAAAAGCCATTCCTTTATTTTCATTTTCATTTTTAGAATTTACATATCGTGGTGCTTGATCTACATTTGTAGGAGTTAAAATTTTTTGTGTTTCTATTTCTATCTCATCTGTTATTTTTGGTGGAGCAACAGGTTTTGGTGGAGCAGGAGGAACGATAGTATCTAAAGTATATAAGATATCTTTTTTATAATTTGTTTGGTTTGTAGTTGTTTTAAAACTACTAGAAAGCACAAACATAGCTACTAAAACAGGAAGTAGTAATAAGTACTTTGCTTTTAAAATCGGATTGGATGTGTGCTTTGTTGCCATAATAATGCGTTTTTTTAAGAGTGATTTTTTTAAATAATTATTTACAAATGGTAATTTTTCAATATGAAAGGTTTGGATTAGTAGGTTTTCGAAAAAGGATTTTTTATGTTGTGCTTTTATGGTTTTTGCATCGGCAATATACTCGTGTAATACCGAAATTTTATACGAATACAAATACGAAAATGGATTAAACCAAAACACAATTTTCTGTATTTCAAAAAACAATAAATCTAAGCTGTGTTTTTGGTTTACATGAATTAATTCGTGTTTTAAAATATGCTCGTGATTGGTATTTAATATGTTTTTCCCTAAAAATATGTAGCTAAAAAACGAAAAGGCACTTTTTTCTTTTTCTAAAATTACTAATGTATAATTTGGTTTTTGTACGATTTTACTATCTTTTATTTTTTTATAAATCTGAAATAATTTTAGTAAAAATAAAACACTAAATAAAACAAAACCAATAAAATAAAAGTTTTCTAAAGTAAAATAATTAGTGCTTTGTATGATGTTTTTGGTTGGTTCAACTTTTTGAATTGTATAGAATTCTGCTATATCAAAAACAGGAATTTCCATAGAATTTGGTACATAGGTTTTAAAATATTCAATTTGTATAAACGGAATTATATATGCTAAAACCGAAGTTGCAATTAAATAAAATCGATTCCATTGAAAAAAGGTTTCTTTTTTTAAAAACAATTCGTAAACACCTAAAAATAAGGTTTGAAATAAAAGGACTTGTAATATATAACTTATCATAATAATTTATTTTAATTCGTTAAGAATTCTTTCCATATCTTTTAAATCAACATCGTTATTTTTAACAAAAAAAGAAACCATACTTTTAAATGAACCATTAAAATAATTGTTTACCAATTTGTTTAAACTTTGGTTGCTATACGTTTCTTTTTTAACTATCGGATAATATTTATAACCTTTACCATGTTGTTGGTGTGCTACAAATTGTTTAGTTTCTAAAATTCGGATAATGGTAGAAACAGTATTGTATGCAGGTTTTGGATTTGGTAATATTTCAATAACTTCCTTAACAGAAGCCAGTTCTAATTGCCATAAAATTTGCATGATTTGTTCTTCGGCTTTGGTTAATTGTTTGCTCATTTTTTAACTATGTTTTTAGTTATACACTGCAAACATAAACTAAATTTTTAGTTTAAACTAATTTTTTAGTTAAAAATGTTTTATTACAAGGTATTATTACCTAATTAACGGATTTATTTTGTCGTTTCAGGTCAGCTAACAGTTATCTTATTGTTTGTAAATGTAAAATAATTAACTTAACTTTATAACATATTTATATCACAGCAATATCACTTTGGCGAGACTACGGATATAAAAATTAAATGACGATGTATAAAATACTATTGGAATGAAAAAAACATCTGAATTCTTAGATAAAAACAAATAAATTTGGTGTTTTTACCAATTTTTGGTACTTTTGAGTAAAAATAGAAAAATGAGTAAAAACACATCAATATCGTTAGGAAATTATTTTGAACAATTTATAAATAGTCAGATTTCTGTTGGAAGATATAAAAACGTAAGTGAAGTTGTAAGGGCAGGCTTACGTCTTTTAGAAAATGAAGAAAATAAGACAATAGCTTTAAGAAATGCTATTCAAGTTGGATTGAAAAGTCAAAGGATAGAAGATTTTGATTTTGATAAAAATTTAAAAAATTTAAAATCTGAAAAAAGAAATAATGGCTAAAGTTATATTAAGACAAGAAGCCATAGATGATTTAAATAGCATTTGGAATTATACTTTTGAAAAATGGTCTGAAAATCAAGCAGACATATATTATGGAACAATTAAGGCTGTTTGTAAAGAAATTGGTGAAAATAGAATTGTTGGGAAAATATATTCAGAAGTAAGTAGAAACTTACTTGGTTTTAAATCAGGAAAACACATCATATTTTATCATATAATTTCTGAGGATGAAATTGAGATTATAAGAATATTGCACGAAAAAATGGATCTGAAGAATAGAATGACAGAATAAAAAACGCTACACAATAAAAAGTATACATAATTACGATTTTGTTGCTTAACCCACAAAATTCACCACTATATTATTATTTTAGTTAAAGCCCAGTAAATCAAACTATTAAAATGCGTATTATACAATTTAATAACACCCAGATTTGAGGGATTTTGAAATTATTTTTATTCATCTGCTACATTTCAAAACCCTTGAAATACTAAGGTATTCCTACGGATTTTAAAATTTCACATCTAA
>CAMZLT010000110.1 GCA_947311745.1 uncultured Flavobacteriaceae bacterium
AGTAATTGCAGAAAATAAATTCTGTTTTTAAGAATAAAGTTGAGTAGTGTTGATTTTTATAAAAGGGTTTTTAATAAATGTTTAACGTGTTTTTTACTCAGAACATTAGTTTATTAAAGACCCTTTTTATTTTGTGAATAAATTTTACCAAAACCATACAAAACAAATACATATTGTTGTACTTTTGAATTTCTTAATACAATAGAGTGTCCAATTACATAGAAAATTTAAACGAAGCACAAAAACAAGCCGTTTTACAAAAAGATGGTCCAATGATTATTATAGCAGGAGCAGGTTCTGGAAAGACTCGGGTACTGACTTATAAAATTGCTCATTTGATGAAAAATGGCGTAGATGCTTTTAATATCTTATCGCTTACTTTTACCAATAAAGCAGCAAGAGAAATGAAAGAGCGTATTGCTTCCATTGTCGGACAAAGCGAAGCAAAAAATCTTTGGATGGGAACTTTCCACTCTGTCTTTGCACGAATACTTCGATCTGAAAGTGAAAAATTAGGTTTTCCATCTAATTTTACTATTTATGACACCCAAGATTCTGTTAGACTTTTGACAGCCATTATTAAAGAAATGGGATTGGATAAAGATAGATACAAAGCAAAGCAAGTTTTAGGTAGAATTTCACAATTTAAAAATAGTTTAATAACCGTTAAAGCATACCAAACTTACTCCGAAATTAAAGAAGCAGATGTACAAGCTGGTCGTCCTAAAATGGGAGATATTTATAAACACTACGTAGATCGTTGTTTTAAAGCAGGAGCAATGGATTTTGACGATTTACTACTTCGCACTAATGAATTACTTACTCGTTTTCCAGAAACTTTAGCAAAATACCAAGATAGATTTCGTTATATATTAGTAGATGAGTACCAAGATACAAACCATTCACAATATTTAATCGTTAGAGCTTTAGCAGATAGATTTCAAAATATTTGCGTAGTTGGTGATGATTCACAATCTATTTATTCTTTTCGTGGAGCAAATATTCAAAACATTTTAAACTTTCAGAAAGATTACGAAAACGTAAAACTATTTAAATTAGAACAAAATTACCGTTCTAGTCAAAATATTGTAAATGCAGCAAATAGCATTATTGTAAACAATAAAACACGTTTAGAAAAGGAAGTTTGGACAGAAAACGAATCAGGCGAACCAATAAAAATAATGCGTACTTTATCCGATGGTGAAGAAGGACGTTTTGTAGCAAGTAGTATTTGGGAAAATGCAGTTAAAAAGCAACTTTCGTATGATAAATTTGCAATTTTATATCGTACCAATGCACAATCCAGAGCAATGGAAGATGCTTTGCGTAAAAAAAATATAAAATACAGAATTTACGGAGGACTTTCATTTTATCAACGAAAAGAAATAAAAGATGTACTGTCGTATTTGCGATTGTTGATAAATACAAAAGACGAAGAAGCTTTAAAGAGAGTAATTAACTATCCAAAAAGAGGAATTGGTCAAACAACTATGGATAAACTAACCGTAGCAGCTAATCATTACAATCGCTCAATATTCACGATTTTAGAAAATTTAGATAAAATTGATTTAAAACTAAATGCACCAACAAAAATCAAATTGCAAAATTTTGCAACAATGATTAAAAGTTTTCAAATCGAATCACAAACTAAAAATGCCTTTGAAATAGCAGATTTGGTAATTAAACACACCAAAATAATAAAAGATATAGAGTTAGAATCCACTCCAGAAGCAGTTAGTAGAGTAGAGAATATACAAGAATTATTAAACGGAATAAAAGATTTTGTAGAAGAACAAAAAGATAAAGATGATGCAAATACATCTTTGGCATTTTTTTTAGAAGATGTAGCTTTGGCAACAGATTTTGATAGTGATAAAAAAGACGATGAACCTAGAGTATCCTTAATGACTGTACATTTATCAAAAGGATTAGAATTCCCATATGTATATATTGTAGGATTGGAAGAAAATTTATTTCCGTCAAGTATGAGTTCTAGTACAAGAACAGAATTAGAAGAAGAACGAAGGTTATTTTACGTAGCACTAACAAGAGCCGAAAAACAAGCCTACCTTTCGTATGCACAAACCCGTTATCGATGGGGAAATTTAATAGACTGTGAACCAAGTAGGTTTATAGAAGAAATTGACGAAAATTTTGTAGAATATATTGCACCAAAAATAACACCTTCTAGAAATCCGTTTTTAGATGGCGATATTTTTGACGATATGCCACAAGAACGAATACGTTTTAAAAAACCAGTACGTAAAATAATTAGAAAAGAGCCAACAAAAACAACCAAGGTTTCTACGCCTAAAAACTTCAAAAAAATCAGTCATATTAATAATAATATGGATTTTAACCAAGATATATCCGAAGGTTTAGTAGTTTTGCATCAAAAATTCGGTAAAGGATTAGTAGTAAATATCGAAGGACAAGGAAAAAATAAAAAAGCAACAATTAATTTTGACAAATTTGGAGCAAAAAAATTACTACTTCAATACGCAAAATTAAAAATAATAAAAAAATAAACATATACTTATATGAAGTACGTTTTAGAATACAATTCCGAAAGAGAAAATTTAAAAATTCCAGAATACGGACGACACATTCAAAAATTAGTTAACCATTGTAGAGAATTACCTACAAAGGAAGAACGAAATAAAATGGCACAAGCAATAATTGAAGTAATGGGAAACTTACAGCCACACCTTAGAGATGTGCCAGATTTTAAACATAAACTTTGGGATCAACTATTTATAATTGCAAACTTTGATTTAGATGTAGATTCTCCTTGTGAGGTAATATCAAAAGAACAAATCGAATCTAAGCCAGAAAAATTACCATATCCAAAAACAGCTTCTAAATATCGTTTTTACGGAAATAACATCCAAACAATGATTGATAAAGCCAATGAATGGGAAGAAAGTGAATCAAAAGAAGCACTTAAATATGTAATTGCAAATCACATGAAAAAATGCTTCTTAAATTGGAATAAAGATACTGTTGACGATACTGTAATTTTTAACCATTTATTTGAATTATCTAACGGTAAAATTGATATGCGAGATGCGGATATAACTCTTTCCGAAAGTTCGGTTTTATATAAAAAGAAACCAAACAATAATGGGAAAAATAAAGACCATAGAAACGGAAAAAATAGAAAAAGACGATAAAAAATGGGAACATTTAAAATAGAAGGAGGACATCAATTAAAGGGAGAGGTAACTCCACAAGGTGCTAAAAACGAAGTTTTACAAATTATATGTGCTACTTTATTAACTTCTGAAAAAGTAATTATTAATAATGTTCCAGATATTATTGATGTAAATAAATTAATGTTTATCCTAAAAAAATTAGGAGTAAAAGTTAATAAAATAAAAGAAAACACCTTTAGTTTTCAAGCTGACGAAGTAAATATTGATTATTTAGAATCCGCTGATTTTAAAAAAGACGGAAGTTCATTAAGAGGGTCAATTATGCTAGTAGGACCTTTACTAGGTCGTTTCGGAAAAGGATATATCCCAAGACCTGGAGGAGATAAAATAGGAAGAAGAAGATTAGATACACACTTTAAAGGGTTTATTGAACTAGGTGCAAATTTTAGATACAATAAAGACGAACATTTTTACGGTGTAGACGCCAAAGAATTACACGGAACCTTTATGCTTTTAGATGAAGCTTCTGTTACTGGTACAGCAAATATTATAATGGCAGCAGTTTTTGCAAAAGGAAAAACTACAATATACAACGCTGCTTGCGAACCATATATCCAACAGCTTTGTAAAATGCTTAATAGTATGGGAGCGAAAATAACGGGTGTAAGTTCCAATTTATTAACCATTACGGGTGTAGAAAAACTAAACGGTTGTGAACATACCGTATTGCCAGATATGATTGAAATTGGTAGCTGGATTGGTATTGCAGCAATGACAAAATCTGAAATTACAATCAAAAATGTATCTTGGAAAAATTTAGGGCAAATTCCAAATATTTTTAAGAAATTAGGAATTAAACTCGAAAAAAAAGGAGATGATATTTATATTCCTCAACAAGATAATTACGAAATAGAAAATTTTATCGATGGATCTATTTTAACCATATCCGATGCTCCTTGGCCAGGATTTACACCAGATTTGTTAAGTATCATTTTAGTAACTGCTACACAAGCAAAAGGAACAGTACTAATACATCAAAAAATGTTTGAAAGTCGTCTGTTTTTCGTAGATAAACTTATCGATATGGGAGCAAAGGTAATCCTTTGTGATCCACATCGAGCAACCGTAGTTGGATACGATTTTAAATCCCAATTAAAAGCAACAGTAATGACTTCGCCAGATATTCGTGCAGGAGTATCTTTGTTAATAGCAGCACTATCTGCAAAAGGAACAAGCACCATTCATAATATTGAACAAATTGATAGAGGTTACGATAAAATTGATGAAAAATTAATAGCTTTAGGTGCTAAAATCGAAAGAGTTTAAAACAAATTAAATTTTTCATAATTAGAATACATTTTTTTACTGTCAAAATGTCATTTTTAAATGATTGGCAATACTTTTGTAATGCAATTGATAGTTGAAAATAAACATAAAAGAAGATGAGTGAAAATATAAATAAAGAAGAAGTAGAAAACGAAGATAATTTTCAAAAAGAAAACACACAAGAAATAGAAAATAACACCGAAGAAATTTCTGAAAATGAAAAGGAAGATACTTGTGAGGAATTATTATTACAAGAAAAAGATAAATTTTTAAGACTTTTTGCCGAATTTGAAAATTATAAAAAACGTACGGCGAAAGAGCGTATTGAACTAATTAGTACCGCTAACCAAAGTTTAATGACTTCCATTTTGCCAGTTTTAGATGATTTTGAAAGAGGAATTTCCGAAATAAAAAAAGCAAAAGATTCCGAACTTTTAAAAGGTATGGAATTAATAAAAAATAAATTCGCAAACATCCTAAAAGGAAAAGGATTAGAAGAAATAAAAGTCAAAACAGGAGACACCTTTGATGTTGAAATACACGAGGCAATAACACAAATTCCGGCACCAAATAAAAAAATGATAGGAAAACTAATAGATGTCGTTGAAACAGGATATAAATTAGGCGATAAAATAATTCGTTATCCAAAAGTTGTTGTAGGAAAATAAACCAATTAGATTTAAAATATACTCTGATTTATTTAAATTAGAGTTTGATTACTAAATAAATGAAAGCAGATTATTACGAAATTTTAGGGATATCAAAAACAGCTACAAAAGTTGAAATCAAAAAAGCATATCGAAAAAAAGCCATACAATACCATCCAGATAAAAATCCAGGGGATAAAGCAGCGGAAGAAAAATTCAAATTAGCAGCCGAAGCCTATGAAATTTTAAGTGATGAAAATAAACGTGCTAGATACGATCAATATGGTCATCAAGCGTTTGAAGGTCCACAAGGTGGAGCAGGCGGATTTGGCGGAATGAATATGGAAGATATTTTTAGCCAATTTGGTGATATTTTTGGCGGAGGATTTGGTGGTTTTAGTTCAGGAAATAGAAGAAGACAAGCTGTCGTAAAAGGTAGTAATCTTAGAATTCGATTAAAATTAAATTTAGAAGAAATTTTAAATGGAGTAACTAAAAAAGTTAAAGTTAAAAGACTCATAAAAGCTGAAGGTGCAACCTATGATACATGTTCTGCATGTAACGGACAAGGGGTTGTGATGCGAGTAACAAATACTATTTTGGGGAGAATGCAAACACAAGCAACTTGCCCTTCTTGTCGTGGAGCTGGAAAAACACTTAAAAACCGACCAAAAGGTTCCGATGCAAACGGAATGATTGCACAAGAAGAAATGGTAGAAATTGAAATTCCTGCTGGAGTTACTGACGGAGTACAGTTAAAAGTAACAGGAAAAGGGAATGATGCACCAGGCAACGGAATTCCTGGAGATTTACTAGTAGTAATTGAAGAGGTGCCACACGAAAATTTAAAAAGAGAAGGAGTAAACTTACATCATGATTTGTATGTAAGTGTCCCTGAAGCAATCTTAGGCGTGTCTAAAGAAATAGATACTTTAAGCGGAAAAGTTCGTATTAAATTAGATGAAGGAACCCAATCTGGTAAAATATTACGATTAAGAAATAAAGGATTACCAAGTCTAGATAGTTACGGTAGAGGTGATTTGTTGGTACATATAAATGTTTGGACACCTAAAAAATTATCAAAAGAACAAAGAAGTTTTTTTGAGAACATGTTAAACGAACCTAATTTTTTACCAAAACCAAATAAACAAGATAAATCATTCTTTGAAAAGGTTAAAGATATGTTTTCTTAAAAAAAACATTTTTTATTTGCCAGAATAAAAAAAAAGATTTATATTTGCGTGGAATTATTAGAGAAGTCTAATAATTTCTTTTTCATAGCAATTTTCCCACTCAGATTTTTGAGTGGGTTTTTTTTAGTTCTTTAATTTAGTGTTTTTTACATTGGGAGATTGAATATATCTCTATTGTATAGTAATACAAAACAAAGTAATCGTCTTATCGCTATATTTATATAGAGGAAAGTCTGGACACCATAGTGTATTGTAGCGGTTAACTGCCGTCATTCTATAAATTTAGAATAGGACAAGTGCAACAGAAAGAATGTACAGGTAATGCTGTAGTGAAATCAGGTAAACTCTACAAGGTGCAATGTTACGTATATTGGAATTTCTATTTTAAATAGAAGTAGAGTACACGCTCAATTTTCCAAGGGGTAAACAGCTTAAGTTAATTAGCAATAATTAACTCAGATAAATGATAAGAGCCATTTTGTGGTACAGAATCCAGCTTATAGATTACTTAAATTATATTTAGGCTATTTAATTTGATTAAATAGCCTTTTTTATGAAAAAATCTTTACAATATCAGATTTAAAAACAAATTCCAATCAGTAAATCAAACGATGTCAGTGTATTAAAAAAAAGATAAAAATAAACATAAAAAAAGCATTGTTTATATATAAAAAGGTTTTAGTTTTGCCACCGCTTAGAAAGGTAAGCTAGTTCATTTATTA
>CAMZLT010000111.1 GCA_947311745.1 uncultured Flavobacteriaceae bacterium
AAAGTTTCTTTTATTGCAGTTACTGTATATATATTATCTTTAAGATCAATAACAGTAAGGCAAACACCATTGTGTGCAACACTTTGGTCTATTTTTAGCTCTCTATAAAAATTTGATTTTATGCTAATGTGTAAATTTTCTTGTTCTTTTTTTAACGAAACAACCTCTCCTAATTCTTCTATGATTCCTGTAAACATTTTGTTAATTTAATTGATTACTTTTGCAGTTCAAAAATAAAACAATTTGAAAAGGTATTTATGAAAAAAGATAAAAAAATTAAAGTAGGAATTTCTTTAGGGGATTTAAACGGAATAGGGATAGAGGTGATTTTAAAAACCTTTAAAGATTCTCGCATGCTAGATTTTTGTACACCAATTTTGTTTGGCTCTACTAAAGTGATAACTTTTCACAAAAATAAACTAGGTTTAGACATTCCTATTCACGGAATTTCAAATATGAATCAAGTTATTGAACATAAAATTAATTTATTTAATATTTGGCGTGAGGAAGTTAAGCTTAATTTAGGGGTAGTAGATAAAGAAGTTGGTAAGTATGCTTTTTTATCGTTAAAACACGCTGTACAGTCTTTAAAAAAAGGAGAAATTGATGTGCTTGTAACTGCACCGATAAATAAAAATGGTATTCAATCAGAGGAGTTTAACTTTAAAGGACATACCGAATATTTAGAAAGTGAGCTGGAAGGAGAATCTTTAATGATACTAATGTCGAATAATTTGCGTGTAGGATTGATAACTGGTCATATACCATTAAAAGATGTTTCCAGTGCGATTACTGAAAAATTAATTCAAAAAAAGGTTGAAAATTTACATACTACCTTAGTAACCGATTTTAATATATCAAAGCCAAAAATTGCAATCTTAGGTTTAAATCCACATGTAGGTGATAATGGAGTTATAGGTAGTGAAGATGACGTCATTGTTGTGCCAACTATACAAAAAATTCAAAAAACAGGAAAATTAGTGTTTGGACCGTATGCGGCAGATAGTTTTTTTGGTTCGGATACGTATAAAAAATTTGATGGTATTTTGGCAATGTATCACGATCAAGGTTTAGCACCATTTAAAACGCTTAGTTTTGGTAACGGTGTTAATTTTACAGCAGGATTAAATAAAATCCGTACATCACCAGATCATGGAACTGCTTATGAAATTGCAGGACAGGGAATTGCAAATGCCGATTCTTTTAAGGAAGCAGTGTTTAAAGCTATTGAAATTTTTAATAATAGAAAGGAATATGTAGATTTAACAAGTAATACCTTAAAAATTAGTAAACCAGAAAGAAAAAAATATAATAAAAAGAGTTAAATATATAGATATTTTTTTATCTTTGCACGCTCAAAACAATGAGGTATCGCTATGCACAAGGAGTTTAACATACTTTTTAAAGGTCTAAAACAAGGAGAGCATACGTATAACTACCAAATTGATAAGAAGTTCTTTGAATCTTTTACTTTAGTGGATTTTTTAGATGCAGATATACATGCAAAATTAGATTTACAAAAAAAAACAACTTTATTAGACTTGAATTTCAGTATTGAAGGAAAAGTATTAGTAAATTGTGATGTTTCTGGAGAGGAATATTGGGAGGAAATTGCAGGTAATTTAGAAATTATCGTAAAATTTGGTAATGAATATAATGATGATGACGAAGTTGTATTAGTTTTACCGCATAGTGCTTATGACTTAAATGTAGCACAGTATTTTTATGAATTGATTATCTTTTCAACACCAACTAAACGAATTCATCCAGGTATTAAAGAAGGAACATTACATACCGATGTTTTAAAAAAGTTAAGGAATTTAGAAAAAAACAGTATTAAAAAACAAGAAATTGATCCCAGGTGGGAAAAATTAAAAGGATTATTATAATTAGTAAAAATATTTAGAAATGGCACATCCAAAGAGAAAAATATCCAAACAAAGAAGAAATAAAAGAAGAACGCATTATAAAGCGACAGCTTCTCAAATTGCAGTAGATCCAACAACTGGTGAGGCACATTTATCACATCGTGCACACTGGTTTGAAGGAAAATTATATTACAGAGGACAGGTAGTAATTGATGCACCTGAAGAAGAAGTAGCATAATTTTTTTAGTTAAAGTTTTAAAAATACAAAAACCATCATTTTGATGGTTTTTTGTGTTTTTTTTGATGAAATTAAAGTAATTTGTAAAAAAAAATGATAAAAATTAGCCTTTTTATCGTTTTTTTTTCATTTCTTTGATACCTATTTTAGTGAAAAATACAACTATTATGCAAAAAATTACGGCAGCTATTACTGCAGTTGGAAAGTACTTACCTGATTATGTTTTGACTAACAAGGAGTTGGAAACGATGGTCGATACAAATGATGAATGGATTGTCTCTAGAACAGGAATAAAAGAGCGTAGAATTCTAAAAGGAGATAATAAAGGAACTTCTTTTATGGCAATTCGTGCCGCAAAAAATCTCTTGGAAAAGAAAAATATCGATCCAAAAGAAATTGAATTAGTAATTGTAGCAACTGCTACACCAGATATGCAAGCCGCTTCCACTTCAGCTTTTGTCGCAACCGAAATCGGTGCAACAGAAGCTTTTTCATTTGATTTAATAGCTGCTTGTTCTAGCTTTTTATTTGGAATGTCAACAGCAGCTAAGTATATTGAATCTGGAAGATATAAAAAAGTACTTTTAATAGGTGCTGATAAAAACTCCTCTATGATTGATTATACAGATAGAGCAACTTGTATCATTTTTGGAGATGGTGCAGGTGCTGTTTTATTTGAACCGAATACTGAAGGTTTAGGATTGCAGGATGAGATTTTACGTAGCGATGGAGTTGGTAGAGAATTTTTGCACGTAAAAGCTGGTGGTTCAATGCTTCCTGCATCCGAAGAAACCGTTAAAAATAAGCTGCATTATGTGCATCAAGACGGAAAAACAGTATTTAAATATGCGGTTTCTAATATGGCAGATGTGAGTGCTAAAATATTGAAGAGAAATAAACTATCTCTTACTGATGTAGACTGGTTGGCAGCACACCAGGCTAACAAACGTATCATTGATGCAACCGCACGAAGAATGAAATTAGATGAAAAGCAAGTAATGATAAATATTGACAAGTACGGTAACACGACTTCAGCTACCTTACCTTTATTGTTAAACGATTATGAAAATGAATTAAAAAAAGGAGATACAATTATTTTTGCTGCCTTTGGAGGTGGTTTTACTTGGGGTTCAATTTATTATAAATGGGCGTATTAAAGGAAATAAAAATAAACTAACCAAATATAAATAAAATATAAAATTATGAATATTAAAGACATCCAAAATTTAATTAAATTTGTAGCTAAATCAGGTGCAAGTGAAGTTAAGTTAGAAACAGAAGATATCAAGATTACGATTAAAACAGGTAGTGGAAAAAGTGAAACAACCATTGTACATCAGGCATCGATGGCTCAAATGCCAGCACAGATGGTACAACAACAACCAGTAGCGGTACCAGAAGTTGTAAATACTACAGCAGAAACAACTGCTAGTGAAGATTCAAAATATATAACTATTAAATCGCCAATTATTGGTACATTTTACCGAAAACCTTCTCCAGATAAACCAGTTTTTACAGAGGTAGGTGATTCAGTTCAAGTAGGTGATACTGTTTGTATTATTGAGGCAATGAAATTATTTAACGAAATAGAATCGGAAATATCAGGTAAAATTGTAAAAGTTTTAGTGGATGATTCTTCACCAGTTGAATTCGATCAACCTTTATTTTTAGTTGATCCGTCTTAGGTAATTAATTTTTTTATTAATCAAATACCAATGCTTTTATTAGTATGGTATTTGTAATATTTGAAAGCATATGTTTAAAAAAGTATTAATTGCAAATAGAGGTGAAATTGCACTTCGTGTAATTCGAACGTGTAGAGAAATGGGAATAAAATCTGTAGCAGTTTATTCTACTGCAGATAAAGAAAGTTTACATGTGAAATTTGCTGATGAAGCGGTTTGTATTGGACCACCATCCAGTACCGATTCGTATTTAAAAATGTCTAATATTATTGCAGCAGCAGAAGTAACTGATGCCGACGCAATACATCCAGGTTATGGTTTTTTAGCCGAAAATGCTAAATTTTCAAAAATTTGCGAAGAACATAAAATTAAATTTATCGGAGCAACTGCCGAGATGATTAATTTAATGGGAGATAAAGCATCGGCAAGAGATACGATGAAAAAGGCAGGAGTACCTATTATTCCTGGTTCGGATGGTATTTTAGAATCTTTTGAAGAGGCTGAAAAATTAGCTGAAGAAATGGGATATCCTGTTATGTTAAAAGCAACTGCTGGTGGTGGTGGAAAAGGAATGCGTGCCGTTTGGAAAAAAGAAAATATTCGAGAGGCTTGGGATTCTGCTCGTCAAGAAGCAAAAGCTGCTTTTGGAAATGATGCTATGTATATTGAAAAATTAATTGAAGAACCAAGACATATTGAAATACAAATTGTTGGTGATTCAACAGGTAGAGCTTGTCATTTATCCGAAAGAGATTGTTCTATACAACGTAGACATCAAAAGTTAACTGAAGAGACCCCTTCGCCATTTATGACCAAGGCGTTGCGTAAAAAAATGGGAGAGGCAGCAGTATTGGCCGCAGAATCGATTAATTATGAAGGTGCAGGAACCGTAGAATTTTTGGTAGATAAGCATCGTAATTTTTATTTTATGGAAATGAATACTCGTATTCAAGTAGAACATCCTATAACCGAGCAAGTTATAGATTTTGATCTTATTAGAGAACAGATTTTAGTTGCTGCTGGAGTTCCAATTTCAGGAAAAAATTACACACCAAAATTACATTCTATTGAATGTCGTATCAATGCAGAAGATCCATTTAATGATTTTAGACCTTCTCCAGGTAAAATTACTACTTTTCATGCTCCAGGTGGCCATGGTGTTCGTATCGATACACATGTTTATGACGGTTATGTTATTCCTCCTTATTATGATTCGATGATTGCAAAATTGATAACTACTGCACAAACTCGCGAGGAAGCTATTAATAAAATGAAGCGTGCATTAGAAGAATTTGTAATTGAAGGTGTGAAAACAACCATACCATTTCATCAACAATTAATGGAGAATCCAGATTATTTAGCAGGAAATTATACTACTAAATTTATGGAAGACTTTGAAATAAAATCAGAGTAATATTAATAAATTATAATTAATCCAATGTGAATTTATTTGCATTGGATTATTTTTTTGTTTAAAATGAGATTAGAAAAAATAGTATCTTATATATTTCATCCTGTTCTTTTCGGAACAATTGCGACTATATTTTTTTTTATTTTTCAGCCTTCTTTTGTGCCTAAATCCTTTCAGTTAAGTGTTATTTTGGTAATTTTTTTTAGCACGTATGTGATACCTGTTTTATTTTTATTTTTATTAAAATCTGTTAAAAGTATCGATAGCTACCATTTGGTTGAAGTGGAAGAAAGAAAATTTCCTGTCTTTTTTTTTATTGCATTAAATTCGTTATTAGTTTACCGTTTATTTTTTTACGATAATTTGCGTTTATTAGCCGTGTTTTTTATGGCTAGTGCAATTTCTTTAGTAATCGTGTTTCTTTTTTTACTAAAAAAAATAAAGCTAAGCTTGCATACTTTGGGCTTGGGTTTATTTACTTCCTTTTTAATCGTATTGAGCTACCATTTTAAAACACGCTTATTAGTCCCTATTTCTATTGCAATTTTATTATCTAGTATTGTTGCGACTGCACGATTAAAACTTAAGGCACACACAAATTTTGAGGCTTATTTTGGATTTATTTTAGGCATATTAATGCAAATTGTGGTTTTTTTAGTTATCTATAAAATGTAAAACTGGATTCCTATTTTAATATCCTTTGTTTCTATTTTATTTCCGTTGTAGTAAGCATCTTTAAAAAGGGGTGTTAATGCGTAATATATATAAAAATTTATATTACCATAACCTGTTGCTAAGGAAAGCCCGTATTGTAGTTTTTTTATTTCTTTTAAATTCATTAATTTTTGGATACCATCTAGTTTATATTTTGCTTTGGAAATAAATATATAATTAGTTTTAATTCCTCCATAAATTCTCCAAAATTTATATTTTTCGCGAGTGGAAGTTCGCCATCTTATTTCTAAGGGAATTTCTATAGTGTGTGTAATAAGCTTATTACTTTTGTAATTATCGTCTATTTGAAAATTCTCAAAAATGGTACTTCCATTTGATTCGAAAATTTTTAAATTATGGAAGTATGTGTTTAATCCGTAACCAATTCCAATTCCAAATCCAAAATTTCGTTCTTTATTAGTGGGCATGTCTTTAATAAATCCAAAAGAAAAGCTGTTGGAGAATCCAGATTGTTTTATTGTTTCTGGTAGATTTCGTAGTATGTTATAGCTGAATTTTACATAAATTTGATCCTCTAGATAATAGCCTTCTTTTTCATCTTTTAATTGAGAGTAATTAATTAAAGGAATAATTAGTAAAAGAATAGATATTATAATTTGTTTTAAATGCATTTACAGGGACATTATTTACAACAAAGATACTGATATTATTGGTCTATGAAAAGTTTAAGGTATAAAAAAAGACAATCCAATGGGATTGTCTTTTTTTAAATAAATTTTCAAAACTATTCTTTTCTCTGCATTGTTGTGGCAGAATAGTTAATTTTAAGAGCATCAACTTCTCTTAATTCGGTTTTAATATCAAATATAGTACCTACTTCATTATTGATATCTGCTTTTATTGAAGTTGTTAAACGTGGTAATTCACTTTCAGTAACTTTAGTACGTTTATCTAAAATAAAATTTTGAATATCTTTTATAGATTGTAGTCTATCATTTAACTGAATAAAGTCTCCTTTTTTACCTTTAAGTTTACCTACATAAATATAACTAACTAATTTTTTTTGTTCTAGTTTTTTTGTTTCAGTAGCTTTTGGTAAAGTTTGAACAACTTTAAGATCACTATCTTTCATCGTGGTTGTTACCATGAAAAAGAATAAAAGCATAAATACAATATCAGGTAATGATGCTGTATTTACAGCAGGCATATCGTTCTTTTTTTTATTAAATTTTGCCATAATGTTATTCTACTTTTATTGGTTCAGCTTCCGAAAGAATCATAGGGAATCTTTCTTTAACAATTTTTACTTTGTTTTTAAGCGTTTCGTTTTTTGGATTCTTTTTTGCTCTTTCTAGTAAGGTTTCATACGATTCATGATATAGTTTTTGTGTTTCTCTATCGCGTAATTCGTTATACGCTCTTACTAGTTCATTGGTTACTTGAACAAAAATACCATGCTTTGTTTTTCTAGAACTTTGTATAGAAACAATAGCTTTGTTTGGATGAACAGACGATGTTTCTAATTTTTTCCCTTCACAGTAATCACAAGTATTTCCATCCTTACCTTTTCCTGCACCATTATCTAAAAAATCTTTGGCAACATCTTTAATTTGATCTACCGTTTTGTATTCGTTGTTTACTAATATTTCGCCATTTTGGTTAATATTAACAACAAGTACATTACGTTCTTTAATAATTGGTTTAGGTTGATCTTTTTTAACTTTCGGAGGCAACTTTCTTGGGATACCAGCATCAATATCCATAGTTGTTGTTACTAAGAAGAAAATTAATAGTAAGAAGGCAATATCTGCCATAGAACCTGCATTAATTTCTGGAATATCTCTTTTTGCCATAATTATTGTTTTAGGATTTAACTAAGGATTTTACAGTGTCAAAAATAAGTCCAAGGAATGCTATTCCTCCTAAGAACATACTAAATTTGATACCTGCATCTACAAGTTTTGATGTGCTTCCTGCTTCTAGCATTACTTCATTTTTACCATTGTATGCAGCGGCTCCATCTGCCATTGCATAAGATATAGCAAAAATCACTCCAAAAATCACTAATCCAATAATTGTTTTTTTAAGAGCTTTAGGGTTTTTTAATAAATTCATTACTGAAAATATTAAAACAATTGCTACTGTTGCGTATAGTAATATTTTTGTGAAATTGATAAACATACCAACCTTAGCATCATCACCTCCAGTACTCATAAACATTAGAGCGACTCCTATAAGAGAAATTACTAATGTAATTATTTTTAAATATTTTGCTTTCATATTATATATTGTTTTTAAAATTAATAAATTCTTTACTTAAGAACTTTTAGAGTTCGTTTTAAGAAATATTATTTTTTATGTTTAACTAATAAATCAATTAAAGAAATAGAAGCATCTTCCATTCCGTTAACGATAGAGTCAATTTTAGAAACAATATAGTTATATAAAATTTGTAATATAATTGCTACGATAAGTCCAAATACAGTTGTTAATAAGGCTACTTTAATACCATGTGCAACAACTTCTGCAGAAATAGTACCAGCAGTTTCAATCGCATCAAATGCACCAATCATACCAATTACAGTCCCCATAAATCCAAGCATTGGAGCAAGAGCGATAAATAGTGTTAACCATGATACGTTTTTTTCTAGTAGTCCCATTTGTACACCACCGTAACCAACAACAGCTTTTTCAGCAGCGTCAATTCCTTCGCCATCACCAACTCTTTTTAATCCTTGGTAAAAAATAGATGCAACAGGTCCTTTTGTATTTCTTGCAACTTCTTTTGCTGCTTCGATTCCTCCATCAGCTAGAGCATCTTCAATACTTTGCACTAATTTTTGTGGGTTTGTAGATGCCATATTAAGGTAAATAATACGTTCTATTGCAATTGCAAGTCCTAAAATTAAAGCAAGTAGTACGATTCCCATGAATCCTGGACCTCCTTCAATGAATTTTGTCTTTAATAATTGTAAAGAAAATCCTGCTTCCTCAGCTTTTTCAGCTTGAGCAGCAATAGTTTGTACATTTCCAAAAAATGCTAAACCTGTAATTGTTAGAATAGTTAATGATTTTTTCATTTTAAATTTGAGTTTTAATTAATTTTTATTTAACGGGTTAAAGATACATAATTTTATTTAACAACCAAATTTTGCGGAGGGAAAGGGATTCGAACCCCCGTTACGATTTCTCGTAAACACGCTTTCCAAGCGTGCGCCTTAAGCCACTCGGCCATCCCTCC
>CAMZLT010000112.1 GCA_947311745.1 uncultured Flavobacteriaceae bacterium
CGTGTTAATTATTAAAGAAAAAATTGTAAATTTGGCTACGAGATAAACCGAAAGTTCAGTCCTTCGAAATCCCGTACTAACCATAGCCGAGACGTTATAAAGTCTATCGTCAATACAGGTATTTTACGCAAAAAAATAAAATTCATTTATTAATTTTATTTTTGATATCCCAACTTTTATATCTGATTCTGATTTTTGCAATTAAGGTGTTGTACTAGATACTTGCAATACCTTTCCGTTATAAAATTGGCTGCCTGTTACAGCAAAATTTGCAATGTAATTTGCCATTTGTTTTGCGGTAATTGGTGCTTGATAATTTGGAAAAGCTTCGGCTAACATTTCGGTTTGCACTGCTCCTAAAGCTAAGGTATTAAATGCAATATCGGTATCTTTGTATTCTTCGGCAAGTAATTCCATTAAGGTTATTACTGCTCCTTTTGACGAGCTGTAAGCAGCTAATCCTGCAAATTTTACAGAACCTTGAATTCCTCCCATACTACTAATCGTAACAACGTGTGATCCTTTTTGCATTTTAGGAAAGCAGTTTTTTATCATTTCGGAAACTGCAAAAACATTTACTTTATAAATATCTAAAAAATCTTGATAAGAAGTTTCTAAAAAAGGTTTGTGTAATAATTTTCCTGCATTGTTTATTAAAATATCTATCTGTTTCCAATTGGTATTTAAAAAAGATGTTAGTTTTGAAAATTCCTCAATTTTGGATAAGTCCATTTGTAAAACATGGACATTTTCAGATATATTTTGTAATGGTTTTATATTTCGCGAAATTGCTAAAACGTGATTTTCTTTTGCGAAAAATTTGACTAATTCTAAGCCAATTCCTCTACTTGCTCCTGTAACGATGATATTTTTTTTCATCTGTTTATAATTTTGTTTTGCTTGTTTAACCTAATTTTCCTTCAAGGAAAGAAACTACTTTATATTTTAATTAAATCCATCACTCATCACTCACAATTCATAACTCATCACTCATAATTCATCACTCACAATTCATCACTCATAATTCATAACTCATCACTCACAACTCATCACTCATAATTCATCACTCATAATTCATCACTCATAACTCATAACTCATCACTCATCACTCATCAATGATTGCATCTTGAATAATTTGTTGTATTTTAGTACGAATATCCTCTTTTACCAAACCTCTATTTGCCATATTTGGATATACTCTATTGGATAAAAATATATAAACCAATTTTGTTTTTGGATCAGCCCATGCGTAAGTTCCTGTAAAGCCAGAATGCCCAAAACTTTCATCAGAAACACAACCACAAGTTGCTAATTCCTCTTCCTTAATTTGTGTTTTATCAAATCCCAAACCTCTACGAACACTATCTTTTGCAAAATATCGCGTATTAAATTTTTTGATTGTACTAGTTTTTAAGAATCGTTTTCCGCCATAATATCCTTTTTGTAAATACATTTGCATCATTTTTGCTACGTCTAATGAGTTTCCAAAAAGCCCTGCATTTCCGCTAACACCATTTAACATTGCTGCACCCATATCGTGCACATCACCTTGTAAAAGTTGGTATCTAAAATACGTATCTTTTTCGGTTGGTACGATGCGATCTTTTTTAAATTTCTCTAAGGGTTTGTATGTTAAACTTGTTGCTCCTAAGGGTTGATAAAATTCGGAATCGTCTAAAACATTGAATGGTTTTTTGTAGGTTTTTTCGATAAAATCTTTAAATAGATAAAAAGCAAATCCACTGTATTTATAACCTGTGTTTATACGTTGTGGAGCATCTGCAATTCGTTGGTAAATGGTATCGATGTAATCGCTTCGCAAATATAAATCTTTTGCTACACGAATTGAAAATCTATCGGTTTTATGGTTTCTATAGTATTTTGCCGAAGGTTTTTTACTAATCGAATCTAAGGTTTTTATATAAAACGGAATCCAAGGTCGTAATCTACCAACGTGTGATAACGCTTCTTTTATCGTAACAGTATCTTTATTAGAGTTTTTTGTTATCGGAAACACTTTATCTAACCTATCATCAATAGTAAATTTATGCTGTTCTTCGGCTTTCATTATTTGCGGTAAAGCACCTAAAATTTTGGTTAAAGATGCTAAATCGTAAATACTTTTATCGGTTATTTTTTTTGCCTTTTTATCGGTATAATATCCATAATTTTTTCTGAAAATTACTTTTCCGTTTTTTGCAACAAGCACTTGCATTCCTGGAGCCATTTTTTGGCCTAAAACAATTTTAGCAATCGAATCAATTCGTTTTAAACCCTTAGAATCTACATTTTCTTCTTCTGGTAATCCAAATTTTAATCGGAATATTGTAGCTGAATTTAATCCAAATCTTGCTTTAAATTGCTGGTTAATAGTAACTGGTAATTTTCCTTTGGTGCTTAACGCTCCGAATATCATTTGAGCAGAAATGTCTTGTGAAATAGTAGAGTTTTGATAGGAAAGTAATACAGCTTCCACTTTAGTGAAATCGCTAATATCTAACAAAGCATACGGACTTGCAAAAACATCTAAAATTACGTTATTCTCTTGAGAAATTTTCTGAATTATTGCTAAATTTTGCTTAGAAATGGTGTAACTTTTCCAA
>CAMZLT010000113.1 GCA_947311745.1 uncultured Flavobacteriaceae bacterium
AACCAATGGTATAATTTGTACCGAAAATATCGTTATCAATCGTACCAGGAATTCCGATTACTGGAAAATTATATTCTTTGTTAAATACCATTCCTCCTGTAAAAGTACCATCACCTCCGATAAGTACCAAGGCATCAATATTATTATCAATTAAATTTTTATATGCTTTTTCTCTACCTTCTTTGGTACGAAATTCATTAGAACGAGCAGATTTCAATATTGTACCTCCTTTTTGTACAATATGATGTACAAACCTAGCATTCATATCTTTAAAATCACCATCTATCATTCCTTGATAACCACGATAAATTCCTACGCAACTAACATCGTAAAATGCACAAGTTCGTACTACTGCACGTATTGCTGCGTTCATTCCTGGCGAATCGCCTCCTGAGGTCATTACGGCAATTTTTTTTATGCGTTTTTTCATTTTTTTTAAAAATTTCATGAAATTCAAAAATACAAAAAATTAACGTATTGTATCTTTTTTTGAAGTTGTAAAATTGACAAAATTTTCTTTTTTCACTTGTCTAAGGCTATCCTTTCGCTTTTTTTCTAGTAGTTTTTTTTGTTTTAATTTCTCTCGTTGTTCTTTCGTTTTTCGCAAACCAACTTTTTCTAAAAACTCTTTTCCATCATCAAAATTAAACTGATAAGACAATCCCAAACCTTGTGTATATCCTTCGTTATCTAAGGCGTCAAATTCTATTTCATTACGACGATTGTACATTTTTGCCTTAAACGTTTCTTTTTTATTTAGTGGTAACTCTGCTTCTATTTCACCTGTAACACCTGATTGTGAATTCGAATTAATTGGTACACCAACAACACCATTAAGTGTTATTTTTTTAAATATCTTTGTTTTTAAGGTAACACCTACTTGGTCATCTGTTCGTAAATTATTTAATCGGTTTTGATCTCCAAGTTCTAAATTAAATCCTATTTGAAATTTTTCGTCTTTATCACGAAGTAAGTTATTAATAACTCCTGTTAATTTTTGCGATAGAGTTCCTGCTATTAATGAGTTTCCACTATTTGCAAAATCGGCATTTTCAACATCGGTAAACGTTCCAAATCCTAATAAAGAGAAAAATTGAGTCATTTTTTTATCCTCATCGTTTAATTTAAAATTTAATTCGGATTTTACCACTGAACTTGCCTTAGGTAGAGATACATCAAAAGCCATTTTCGGACTATATAAATTTCCTGTAATTTTTGTAATTAAATCCACATCAATATCCCGTGAACCTTGTATGTTTTCTAAAATAATAGATGGGTTTGCTTTTACTTTATTAATTGCTACAATATCTAAAAAAGCATCAAACGGACTACCATTCCAATAAATTTTACCATTTTTTTGTACGTCAAATTCTTTATTTACAATATTTTTAAGAACATATTTTCCTTCGTCAACAACGTACGTTCCATACATTTCAAATTTTCCTGTAGTTTTTATACCAATATCTAAAAAGGCATTTCCTCTACCACTTAGATAACTTCCTGTAGATTTATCAATTACCATTCCTGCAAGAGCATCGGGTGTTACTTGCAGAAAAATATTTAATGTTAATCCTTTCTGTTCAAAAACAATTTCATCAGGACGATCAAGGTCTATTTTCTCATCTTTATCCGAAACAAAATGCACTAAAGAATTTTCCTCAATGGTATTTATATCGCTCAATGGTACGATAAATTCCGTTTTAGGATTGGTAATTGCACTAACATCTATGGTTAATTCGTCGGTAAAACCTTTTATAGTTCCTCCACCATTAATTAAAACACTACCATAATACAAGGTTTCCTCTTTTTCTTTGGTATTTAGCACCAATAAATTATCAGAATCGATATTCAAATCTAAAAACCATTTTTTAAAATTCGTATGCGTAATTGTTCCTGTAAGCAAAGCTTCGGTTTGCATTTCAGAATCTACTATTCTGGTTGTATTAAAATCAAAAGTTTGATCATATACCGTTACTTTTTGCTGCTCTTTTAAGTGATAATCTACATTTAAATACGGAAAATTAAGCCCTGCATCCCTCAAAAAAAGTTCGCCTTTCATATCTGGATTTCTCAACAATCCTGTAAGTTTTGTACTACCAGAAATAACACCTCGGATATTGGTAATGTTTTCGCCACCTAACGGACTTAAAGGTTCTAAATGCAAATCTTTTACTACTAAATTTGCATCAATTGTAGCATTTTTTTTGCTTAAATCAACCAATCCGAAAACATCTAAATTTTTAATAGCATCTTTTTCAATACTAGCTCTAAAATCATATTTTTTAAAGGTTTTATCAGATTGTGCCTTTACAATTAAATCTCCTTGATGTAAATTATTAACCGTAAAATCGTTTACTATCAAATCGATTTTCGGAATTGTTTTTCCGTTGTCAATTTTATAGTTAAATTTTCCATTTACAATACCATCTAATCTAATGCTATCGATTCTTGGCGTAATTTTATCTAAAAATATTTCTTTAAAATTAAAATGTAAATCTTTATTTTTAGCATCGGAAATTTTACCATAAAATTCCATTTCTTGTGTTCCTGATTGTATCAGTAAAGGTTTAAAATCAAAGGATTGCAATAGGTAATCAAAAACGACTTTACTATCGGAATTATTTTTTGGATTTATCAACCATTTTTGGTTTTTAAACTCTAAATTAGATTTCTTGAAACCAATAACCGATTTATTATCAGCGTTAATAGTATGAAACAAACTTAAATTATATTTTTCTGTTTGTTTTTTTCCACCAATAAAATCTGTTTGTAAAAATAAGGTATCGTTTAACGTTACGTTTACCAAGTTAAAATCTTTTACATTATAATACTTAGAGTCAATATTTTTAATACTAAATAAAGTATTATAAAGTGGATTTTTATTATCTATTTGCAAACGAATTTTTTCAATTACATTTTTATAGGCTTCTATTTTTGGTGATTTAAACGTTAATTCAAATTTAGTATCGTCAGCATTGATTTCACCTTTAATCCATGTATTTTTCCCTACAATAACCTCAGGAAAAAAAACGCCTATTATTTTATCGTAAATTTTAAAATTAAAGTCCAAAAATTGCCCAGAACTTACTGAGTCGGGCTGATAATGAGTATACATACTTGCTAAAGAATTTCTAGTAAGTTTTGCCAATTCTTCAAACTTAAATTTACCACGAATTTTACCAGAAATTATATCTTTAGAGTTTACACGTAACGTTCGGATAGAGTCTTTAAAATTAGATGTAATATCAAAATTTTTAAAGACATACGTATCTTTTTGATTTTCGTATTTTGCATCTTTAAAGCGAATACTACCAACCATATTATTAATGGAGTTTCCATGCACATCAAAATCAATTTTCCCCATTAGAATAGATTTTTTATGCTTGGTGAATAAGTTTAATTTATTAAAGTTTGCATATCCAACATCTGCTTTAAATTTAAAATTATAAATAGCTGAGGATAAATCTGCTAAACCTTTAAAATTCATTTTTAAATTTTTATCATTAGCAAACATTTCGCCATTAAAATGTTTATCCTTAAAAACGCCATTTACAGCTATATCAGAATACGTATATCCTTTATATTGATGCTTAGAAATATGTCCTTTTAACGAGGTATTTAAGTTTTCTAAAGTAAAACCTTTACCTGTAACATCTGCCACCATAGAGAAATTTCCAACCAATGAATCCTTAATAATTTTACCCAATTCATAATCAACCAATTCTATTTTACCAGTATAATTTGCATTTTCAATATCGTCTATATTAGTTATTAATAAATTCGAAATACTTGTACCTAATTTAGAATCAATGGTTAATTGTGCATCTACTTTTTTTGTGGTAATAAATGATTGCCCTTTTAATTTAAATCGTCCAAACATTTTAAAATTTTTAGGCAATGTTTTCCCTAAAAGATTTGGCAACAATGCTACTAAATTATCATAATCGGAAGTCAAATTAGTCAAATCTGATTTTAAAGCAAAACCATTTTCGCGATTTACAGCATTGGTAAAATGTAGGTTTCCGTTAATAACGGAATTATTATCCGATACCAATTTTAAGTTTTCAAGGTCAAAATCATTTAAAGTTCCTTTAAGCGTTGTGGTAAAATGAATAACATCATTCTTACCTAACTCATCGTAAAAATGATATAAATCTGCTAACGACACATCTGCTTTGGTGATTTTAGCTTCAATTTGTACTTTATTATTAAAATCGGATAAATCACCTTCCTTATACTTAAAAACCATATCGGTTTTTATAACAGAACTTTTTGTTTTTAAACTAGTAGTTTCAAAAAGCATTTTTGTTGGTGTATAGGTAAAATTTGTTGAAAAATCAGTTACCGCAATTCCGTAATTATCAATAAGATTAACCTTAGATATTGTTCCGTAAATATTTCTACCATGCAATTCAAAATCATCTACAATTCCGTTAATATTGTTATAAAAAACGATTGGTTTGTCTTGCTTATTTTCATCATATAAATAAAAGGAGGAATTTTGTAATAAAATAGAACTAGAAGTTAAAATAAAAGGTACGTATGGCTTATTCGGATCTTTGGTATGGTCAAACTTATGTGAAAATACCGAAAAATTATCGTGTAATTCGCCTTTATATTTTTTCATTACAAAGTCAAATCCAACCATGGTTGCACTACCAAGTTCTACCTTATTATCTATAATTTTTTTGGCATTAAACAACGATGTTTTTAAACTTTTAACTTTTATAAACGGAAAATCATGATGGTCTTTTATTACAATTCCTAATAATTTAATATCCTTTAAGTTTGAAATATCTATTTTATCTATTACAATACTCGTATTATACTTTTTACTTAAGTATTTAGTAGCTCGTTGTGCCAAATTATTTTGCACTGCCGGAATAGATAAAAGAATACTCAAAAGCACTATTAACAATAAGATTGCTAATAAAAATCGTTTTACTATTTTTTTAAATCGTTTAATCTGAATGGTCTTTTATTACAAAACGTAAAAATACAAATTTCGTGCCTTTATCCTTACAAAAAATGCAAAGACTTTAAATTTGACTAATATCAATTATTTTAAGAACAAATTAACTAAGAATTAAGATAATTTTAGGATATTTGTATGCTTTAAACTAAAATATGAAAATATACCCTATTGAAACAGGTAATTTTAAACTAGATGGAGGAGCAATGTTTGGCGTTGTACCAAAAACACTTTGGCAACGTACCAATCCTGCAGATAGCAACAATCTTATCGAAATGAGTATGCGCTGCCTTTTGATCGAGGATGGTGATAAATTAATTTTAATCGACACTGGATTAGGCAATAAACAATCCGATAAATTCTTCGGTTACTACCATTTATTTGGTAATTTCACTTTAGATAAATCCTTAAAAGAAATCGGTTTTCATCGCGATGATATTACCGATGTTTTTCTAACACATTTACATTTTGACCATTGTGGAGGAGCAATACAATGGAATAAAAACCATACCAATTACGAACCTGCTTTTAAGAATGCTAAATTTTGGACAAACGAAAACCACTGGAATTGGGCAACAAAACCAAATCCTAGAGAAAAAGCTTCCTTTTTAAAAGAAAACATCCATCCTATGGAAAGCAGTGGTCAATTACATTTTATAAACATTGGCGATTCTAATATTATTAAAAAATCTGAATTAGGTTTTGGTATTTTTCTTGCCGATGGACACACCGAAAAACAAATGCTTCCGATGTTGTACTACAAAGGAAAAACTATTGTATTTATGGCTGACTTATTACCTACTGTTGGGCATATTCCACTTCCGTATGTTATGGGATATGACACCAGACCTCTATTAACAATGGATGAAAAAAAGACCTTTTTAGATATGGCCGTTAAAAACGAGTACCTATTATTTTTAGAACACGATGCCTTTAATGAAATCTGTACTGTAAAAAATACCGAAAAAGGAGTTAGACTAGATAAAACCTATAAAATAAACGAAATATTTAATTAAAACCGAAAACAAATGAAATACACAAAACTAATTTTATCATTAGGAATTGCTGCAACTGTTGCAAGTTGTGGTTCTACAAAAACAACTACTGTAGAAAAAACTCCTGAAATGATTACTGCTACCGATAATATTGTAGCAAAAAAAGGAAAAATGTCTAAAGAGGAAATACAATCTTGGCCTCATATGGATATTTATACCGATTCCATACCAGGAATGAGCTTAAAAAAAGCATACGATTTTGTAAAAAATAAAAAAGCAACCACTGTAATTGTTGGTATTGTTGATTCTGGTGTAGACATTGAACACGAGGATTTAAAAAATGTTCTTTGGACAAATCCAAAAGAAATCGCAGGAAACGGAAAAGACGACGACAATAATGGTTATATTGATGACATACATGGCTGGAACTTTTTAGGAGGAAAAAAAGGATCTGCTGCACCTGAACGTTTAGAAATTACGCGTTTGGTAAAAAAAATGAGCACAAAATACGATGGTAAAACTGCCGATCAAATTGCAGATGCTGACAAAAAAGAATACGAAAAGTATTTAGAAATGAAGGCAACTGTTACAAAAGAAAAAGAAGGAGCTGCAGGACAAAAACAATTCTACCAAGGCTTGTATACTAGTTTAAAAAATGCTAATGATTTTTTAACTAAAGAACTAGGTAAAGAGGACTTTACTTTAGAGGAAGTAAAAAAATATGCCGACAACCCTGCTGTTAAACCTGCAACAATGTATTTACCAAGAATAATGTCTAGATTTGGCACTTTAAAAGATGGTGTAGAAGCAATAAAAGGTGGTGTACATTATTTTAGTTCAAAAGCAGACTATATGTATAACGTAGATTTTGACGGTAGAGTAACAGGTGATAATCCAGACGATTGGAACGACAAGCCTGGTTACGGAAACAATATTGTTTTAGGTGCTGGTCCAGACGAATTACACGGAACACACGTAGCAGGAATTGTTGCTGCAGAAAGAAATAATGGTATTGGTATGAATGGTGTTGCAAATCACGTACAAATTATGGTTGCAAGAGCTGTACCAGATGGCGACGAATACGATAAAGATGTTGCAAAAGCAATTCGCTATGTTGTAGATAACGGAGCAAAAGTAGTAAATATGAGCTTTGGTAAAGCCTACTCACCACATTCCGATTGGGTTTATGATGCAATGAAATATGCTGCAAAACACGATGTTTTACTTATAAAAGCTGCAGGAAATGATAACCACGATATCGATCAAGCAAAATACTTGCATTTCCCAACCGATTCACCAGAAACAGGTTCGCAAGAAATTACCGATAACGTAATAACTGTTGGAGCAATGACACGTCATTTTAACGAAAAATTAGTATCTGATTTTTCCAATTACGGAAAAACAAGAGTAGATATTTTTGCTCCAGGTTCTGAAATTTATTCAACTGTACCTAAAGATAATAAATACAAATCTATTCAAGGCACATCTATGGCTTCACCAGAAGTTGCAGGTGTTGCAGCACTTGTACGTACATATTATCCAAATTTAACAGCAAAACAAGTTAAAGAAATTATTATGAATTCTGGTATTGAATTCCATCATCAAGTAATCAAGCCTGGTACAAAAGACGAAATGATTTCCTTTGACGAAATGTCTAGAAAAGGTAGAATTTTAAACGCATACAATGCTTTATTATTAGCAGATAAAATTAGTAAAGCATCTAAATAAACTTTATTTACTTAGAACAAAATAAAGCCTAAAAAGTTATACTTTTTAGGCTTTATTTTTTGTTTTTCTATATCATATATAAAAATTGGAGAAAAACTATAAAAGCATCATATTTATTTGCTAACGCTAAATAATTAATCTAACTTTACATCAGATTTATGTTACTACAATATCACTTTGACGAAAATAGTGAATATAAAGCCGTTGTGTGCAACCTAGAAAAATGGAAATTATAAGACGGAAAATAGCAAATGAAAATTTCAAAAACTAAAATATCGAAAACCATCGCATTAATATTTTTACTAAATTTTAATGTTTATGGATATAATTCCAAAACCTATCTAACAGAACTTATATCTAATAAAGATTCTATTTTGTTACTCCTTGTTCTGATGCCTCTTTTAAAATTGACATCTTTTCCTGTTTTGTGAATGTTCGTTTACTCATAATGGACAAATTTATTACATTTATTTAACTATAATCTTGTCCGAGTTTTTTGGGGGCTAATACACCT